>NZ_QAJQ01000058.1:0-1390 GCF_003852395.1 Pedobacter sp. KBW01 | reverse complement strand
GATCGATGGTGTATCAGGCGGTGATCTTGGTGACTCGACCAGCGCCGACGGTACGTCCACCCTCGCGGATAGCGAAGCGGAGGCCCTCTTCCATAGCGATCGGCTGGATCAGCTCGACCGACATGTCGGTGTTGTCGCCGGGCATAACCATCTCGGTGCCCTCAGGCAGCGTGATGACGCCGGTGACGTCCGTGGTGCGGAAGTAGAACTGAGGACGGTAGTTCGAGTAGAACGGGTTGTGGCGTCCACCCTCGTCCTTGCTCAGGATGTAGACCTGGCCCTCGAAGTTCGTGTGAGGGGTGATCGAACCTGGCTTGACGATAACCTGTCCGCGCTCAACCTCTTCGCGCTTGGTTCCGCGAAGCAGCAGTCCGACGTTCTCACCCGCACGTGCGTCAGGCAGAGTCTTGCGGAACATCTCGATTGCGGTGACAGTCGTCTTGGACGACTTCTCCTTGATGCCGACGATTTCGATCTCATCGTTGGGCAGGAGGACGCCGCGCTCGACACGACCGGTGACGACGGTTCCACGACCGGTGATCGTGAAGACGTCTTCCACGGGCATGAGGAAGGGCTTGTCGATGTCGCGCTCCGGCTCGGGAACGTTGTCATCGACGGCCTGCATGAGGTCTTCGACGCTCTTGACCCACTTCTCGTCGCCTTCCAGCGCCTTGAGAGCGGAGACAGGAATGACGGGAGCGTTGTCGCCGTCGAAGTCCTGGCTGGAGAGCAGATCGCGAACCTCGAAGTCGACGAGCTCGATGAGCTCCTCGTCATCGACCATGTCGGACTTGTTCAGTGCGACAACGATGTAAGGCACGCCAACCTGACGGGCGAGCAGAACGTGCTCGCGAGTCTGCGGCATCGGACCGTCGGTAGCGGCAACCACGAGGATTGCGCCGTCCATCTGAGCAGCACCGGTAATCATGTTCTTGATGTAGTCGGCGTGACCAGGGGCATCGACGTGAGCGTAGTGACGCTTCTCGGTCTGGTATTCAACGTGCGAGACGTTGATGGTGATGCCGCGCTCCTTCTCCTCAGGTGCGTTATCCACCTGGTCGAAGGCGCGAGCCTCATTGAGATCTGGGTACTTGTCCGCCAGCACCTTGGTGATTGCGGCGGTCAAGGTGGTCTTTCCGTGGTCAACGTGGCCGATGGTGCCAATGTTGACGTGCGGCTTAGTCCTATCGAAACTAGCCTTTGCCACTGGGTTCCTCCTCGTGGTTGGCAAAAGATATGCGGTTCATATCTTAGACCTTTGTTGGTTATCTTTCATTTCGGTGAACATGTTCTTGCTCACCGTGGCGACCGGGGACCGGAGATTACTCTCCGCCACGCATCTTCTGGACGATCTCCTCGGCGACTGCCTTGGGGACCTCCGCATAGCTGG
>NZ_QAJQ01000057.1:0-1223 GCF_003852395.1 Pedobacter sp. KBW01 | reverse complement strand
ACGTCAGGGACCCAGCGCACGGGCTCGTAGGGCAGACGCAGCGATTCGAAGACATCGTCGTAGAAGCCGTCCTCACCGAGGAGGTAGCCGTGGATGAGCTTGAGGAATTCACCGGAGCCTGCGCCCTGGATCACGCGGTGATCATAGGTGGAGGTCAGCGTGAGCACCTTGGACACAGCCAGCTTGTTGATGGTGTTCTGGCTGGCACCCTGGAACTCTGCCGGGTAGTCAAGCGCTCCGACGCCGATGATGCAGCCCTGGCCCTTGGTCAGACGCGGCACTGAGTGCACGGTTCCGATTCCACCGGGGTTGGTCAGCGAGACAGTGGTGCCCGCGAAGTCATCAGCGGTGAGCTTTCCCTGCCGTGCCTTGTCGACGAGACCGTCGTAGGCGTCGACGAACTGGCGGAAGGTCAGGGTTTCGGCCTTCTTGACGTTCGGCACCAGGAGGGTGCGCGACCCGTCCTTCTTCGGGACGTCGATCGCGAGGCCGAAGTTGATATGCGCGGGGGAGACCATGACCGGCTTGCCGTCGCGGATGTCGTAGGACACGTTCTGCGAGGGGAAGTTCTGGAGCGCACGGATGACGGCGAAGCCGATGAGGTGGGTGAAGGAGACCTTTCCACCTCGGGTCCGCTTGAGATGGGAGTTGATGACGATGCGGTTGTCGATGAGGGCCTTCGCCGGCAGTGCGCGCACGGACGTGGCCGTGGGAACCTCGATCGAATCGTCCATGTTCTTGGCGATCAGCTTCGCCGGACCGCGCAGCGGAGTGACGGTCTCTTCGGGAGCCGGCTTGGGCTCGGTATCCTTCACGACGACCTTCGGCACGGACTTCGTCTCTGCCTTCAGGGTCTCGGTCTGAGCCGAGGAAGGGGAGACTCCGCGGAGACTGTCATCTGGCACGGTGTCTGCCTTCGAATTGGCAGACTTGTCTGCGGATTTCGCGGCGGCCTTGGGCGCTGCTTTGGAGTTTGACTTCGCAGCCGGTTTGGCGCTGGACTCTGCGGCGGGTTGGGCCTTGGCAGTCTTCGCTGCTGCTCCATCCCCGTTCTTTTCGTACTTGTCGAAGAACGGCCACCATGACTGGTCGACGGAGTTCTTATCGGACTTGTACTGCTCATACAATTCCTCGACCAACCACTCATTCGACCCGAAGTCGTCGACGGTGCGGTTCGGAGTATTGACGGACACGGCGTTGATCGCCTACTTCCTGATTCAAGA
>NZ_QAJQ01000056.1:0-1303 GCF_003852395.1 Pedobacter sp. KBW01 | reverse complement strand
CCCCTCACTCCGGCCGATGCTCGGCCATGGCCTTATCGAAGAGCTCGTCGCCGAGTTCATCGTACGAGGCGTCTTCCGGGTACCACTCGTCGAGGTCGGCGAACTCGCCCTTGTCGTCGAAGCCGCGACTGGTCACGCTCTTCTGCCAGTCGTTCGCCGCAGTGTTCAGCGTCGACGGGGCGTCGGGCACGCCAGCCGTCTTAGCTGTCTTGTCCGACAGTGTCTTGGCGTACTTCGCCATCTGCTTCTGCACATCATCGTCGAACGACTCAACCTTGCCGTCGTTGTCCTTGGCCTGTTCAACGGCCATCGCCTTGGCGCCGATGACGACCTCCATCATGGTGCTGAAGGTCGTCGACATCGAGTCGAAAATGACCTGCTGATAGGCAAGCGGCAGCTCCGAGTACTTCTTGCCTGCAGCGATCGCACCGGCAGAACGTGCGATTCCTGCATCGGAGGCGACTCCGATATTGGGCGCAACTTCGAACGTGCCTGCCTCGACGTTCGGGGCGAGCTGCCCGAGATCGCAGTCCACTGTGCCGCGTTGCAGCGCCTCATAGGTCTCCGGGAAGGACAGCGACACAGGAGTCGCTCCCAAATCCGTCACCTGCCTACCGGCGGCAGCCGAACCGACACGCAGCTGCTTGCCCTTCCAATCATCGAGAGTCGTCATCGGCTTCGAACACATTGTGGAATACCCACCAGCGGCGAGCATCGGGATGAGCGGGAAGAGGTTCTTGTCCTCGAACTCGGCGAGTACTTCGGGTGTCTCCCACGCCGCTTGGACTCCGGCGGCATTCGCCGCCAGGTCACTGGCCACCGGTGAGGACGGCAGTGTGGACATAGCCGTACCGATCGCATCGAAGGCCGGGTATTCGGCCGGGGTATAGGACGGCAGAGTGAAAGCTAGGTCGACTCGCCCGTCGGCCAGGGCATCATCGACATCGGCGTAGCTGGCGATCGCCTGACCCCAGACGATGTCAACGGTGACCTTCCCGCCCGAACGCTCTTCGATCGCCTTCTTCACATCGAGCCCGTTCGGCGCGAGGATCGACTTCTCCGACATTGCCGAAGGCTGGAACTTCAGGGTCACCGGGTCGAGATCGGCCAGAGCATCATCGATCTCATCCTGCGATGCGTCGTAGGCGAAGCCCTCCCCTGCGGAGGCATCCGAGTCTGAATCGTTCCCGCCGACAGATCCGGCGCATCCGGCCAAGAGCGCCAGCGACGCAACCGTAGCGACGGCGTTGAGAGGGCGGACTGCCGCCGAACGAATGCGATTCATGGGACCCCTTTGAACAAT
>NZ_QAJQ01000055.1:1046-1499 GCF_003852395.1 Pedobacter sp. KBW01 | reverse complement strand
CTGCGTTCGCGAATGACCATACCGGATGTTTTGTGAGATCCGGACCATTGTGAGAATTCGTCAGAAGCAGGCCGCCGACGTGTCATTCTGCATAGGTCGTGTGTCATTGCGACACACCCGAGTGCAGGGTTCACTGCGTCGCGCGAATACTGGCATCGGGCGTGAAGCTTCACCCGGTGTTCAGTCGGATATGTCCCACGGTTCACAAGCATGGCTGATGCCATGGCCAATGTGGGAATTAGGTTTATCGAGAAGCAAACGGAGAACGCTTAGTGCCGACAATCCAGCAGCTCGTCCGCAAGGGACGACATGTCAAATCCGCAGGATCCGACGCTCCTGCGCTGAAGAACAGCCCGCAGCGTCGTGGGGTGTGCACCCGTGTGTACACCACTACACCCAAGAAGCCGAACTCGGCTCTTCGCAAGGTCGCTCGTGTCAAGCTTTCGAGCCAGA
>NZ_QAJQ01000055.1:0-857 GCF_003852395.1 Pedobacter sp. KBW01 | reverse complement strand
TGACCCGGTCTTCAGTTCGCCGATCGTCACGCAGCTGATCAACAAGATCCTGCTCGACGGAAAGCGTTCGACCGCTGAGCGCATCGTCTACGGTGCTCTCGAAGGTACCCGTGAGAAGAACGGCAATGACCCAGTTGTCAACCTGAAGAAGGCTCTCGACAACATCCGTCCGTCCCTCGAGGTTCGCTCCCGCCGTGTCGGCGGCGCGACCTACCAGGTTCCGGTCGATGTTCGTCCGGTTCGTTCGACGACTTTGGCACTGCGCTGGCTCGTGGCTTACTCCCGCCAGCGTCGTGAGAAGACGATGACCGAACGCCTCATGAACGAGATTCTCGATGCAAGCAACGGCCTCGGTGCTGCTGTGAAGCGTCGCGAAGACACCCACAAGATGGCCGAGTCCAACAAGGCCTTCGCCCACTACCGCTGGTAATCGTTCCTCCCTGGAACCCTGGCCGGTCGGCGTCATAAGGCGCCTGCCGGCCAGGCAGCGGGAGTCGATCACATCATCGAGTGAGAGAGAGACACCGTGGCACTTGACGTGCTCACCGACCTGAACAAGGTCCGCAACATCGGCATCATGGCCCACATCGATGCCGGTAAGACCACCACAACCGAACGCATCCTGTACTACACCGGTGTGAACTACAAGATCGGCGAGACCCACGACGGTGCCTCGACGATGGACTGGATGGATCAGGAGCAGGAACGCGGAATCACGATCACGTCGGCCGCCACCACCTGCTACTGGCACGACAACCAGATCAACATCATCGACACCCCGGGCCACGTCGACTTCACCGTCGAGGTTGAGCGCTCGCTGCGCGTCCTCGATGGCGCCGTTGCCGTCTTCGACGGCA
>NZ_QAJQ01000054.1:0-1974 GCF_003852395.1 Pedobacter sp. KBW01 | reverse complement strand
CCCGCTGCAGGTCATCGCGCATCGTCGCCATCGCCGGGCATCCCGAGTAGGTGGGTGTGATGGTCGTGACGACGTGGTCGTCCTCAATCGTGACATCACGAAGCACGCCGAGGTCGACGAGCGTGAGCATCGGCATCTCCGGGTCGGTTACGCGAGCTGCGGCTGCGCGAGCACGATCGAGCGCCTCGGCGTCGGTGGTGTTCTGGGTGGCGGACATCCGGGTCTCGAGTGTTGCGGTCACCATTGTCCTTTCGGGTACTGGCGGGCGACGACCTGCATGTCGGCGAGCATCTTCGACAGTGCTTCGGTGTGCAGTCCGTCGCGGCCCTTCTGTCCTCGCACTCCGGCCAGCGTGCCCCGTTCGGGGCGGTCGATGCCGGCGGCGGCGAAGACCTGGTCGAGGATGACTCCGGCCTCATCGGCCACCTCGGCGGGATCGACACCGATTCCGGCGGCCGCCACCGAGGCTTCGATCGGGTGGGTCTCGAAGAGTTCGTTCCACAGTGGCCAGATTCCATCAAGTGCCTTCAGGAGGCGAGCCTTCGACTCTTCCGTTCCGCGGGCCAGGGTGAGGACCCAGCGGCCTGCGAAGTCGCGGTGATAGGACATCTCCTTGACGCCCTTGACCGCGATGGCCGAGAGCACGGAGTCGCGGCTGGCCTGGAGGCGTTCGAAGATCGCCAGGCGCCAGGTGGAGTAGATGAGGATCTTCGCGACCGCCTCGGCGAAGTCACCGTTGGGCACCTCGGCGAGGCGGACGTTGCGGAACTGCAGGTCCTCGCGGAAGTACGCGAGGCGGTCCTCATCGGGAACCGGGGAGCCTTCGGGCAGCTCGGGCACGAGACTCGGATCGGCTGCCGCCGTGCGGGCGAGCAGGAGCCGGGACTGGCCGAGCAGGTCGAGGGCGATGTTGGCCAGCGCGATGTCCTCTTCGAGGTCAGGCGCGTTGGAGCACCATTCGGAGATCCGCTGGGAGAAGACGAGGGCGTCGTCGCCGAGCATGAGGCAGTAGGCGGCGAGGTCCTTCGGGTCGACACCCTCGGGCACGGTGGTGTCGACGCCGGCCAGGGGGTCTTCGAAGTCGGTGCCGAAGGCCCAGTGCGCGTCGTTGACGAGCAGGCCCGAATAGGCGTTTTCGTGGTCGCCGTGTTCGATGTTGGCACCGGCCTCGTCGTGGTCGACGTTGATGGAAGGTTCGTTGGTCATCGTCAGACCCTCCTCACATGTGGGGGACATCGTCGGGGATGTCGTAGAAGGTCGGGTGGCGGTAGACCTTGTCGCCTGCGGGGGCGAACATGGGGTCCTTCTCATCGGGGCTCGAGGCCGTGATCGACGAGGAGCGCACGACCCACAGGCTCACGCCTTCGTTGCGGCGGGTGTACACGTCGCGGGCGTGGCGCAGGGCCATCTGGTCATCGGGAGCGTGCAGCGATCCGACGTGGACGTGGTTGAGTCCGCGCTTGCCGCGCACGAAGACCTCATAGAGGGGCCATTCGCCGCGGACGCTCGGGGTTCCTGCGGTGCCGGAGTTGGTGTCTGCGCTCATTTGGCGGCCTCCTCGGAGGTGGTGTTTGTGGTGTTCTCGGCGAAGGCGAGCGCGGCTTCACGCACCCATGCTCCTTCGTCCCAGGCACGCTTGCGGTGGGCCACACGCTGTTCGTTGCAGGGGCCATTGCCCTTGACGACGGCCCAGAACTCGTCCCAGTCAGGGGTCGAGAAGTCGTAGTGGCCGCGTTCTTCGTTCCACTTCAGGCCCTCGTCGGGGAAGGTCACGCCCAGGGCTTCGGCCTGCGGGACGGACATGTCGACGAATTTCTGGCGCAGCTCGTCGTTGGTGTGGGTCTTGATGCCCCATTCCATCGACTGCTCGGTGTTGGGTGAGTCATCATCGGGTGGGCCGAACATCATCAGCGAGGGCCACCAGAAACGATTGACCGATTCCTGGACCGAGGCGCGCTGCTCTTCGGTGCCGCG
>NZ_QAJQ01000053.1:0-1482 GCF_003852395.1 Pedobacter sp. KBW01 | reverse complement strand
GCGCAGACAACGTCCGAGAAGATCGACGATGTCGAGATCACCCGCGCAGAAGACGAGGCTCCAGAGCCGGGAGCCGACGTGGACGCTGATGCGAACGCGGATGCCGACGGTGCGGACGCCGGCGGGGGCTCGGACACCGGCGGCGGCTCGAACAGCGTGGATGCGGCCACCGGCTCAGACGGGACTGAAGCTGACTCGGGCTCGGACACCGCCGAAGCCAGCGGCACTACCGAGTCCGACGACGCAAACGAGCCCGACGGCACGACTGCCGACGTGGAAGCCGGTGCGGAGGCGAACGCCACCTCTGCTGCTTCCGGCTCGGGCGCCACCTCGGCGAACGTAGGTTCAGATGCGGACGCCGGCGATCTGCCGCGCACCGGCACTCAGCTCGGAGCGCCGATCATCTTCGGTGCAGCCGCAATCATCATCGGGGCGGTGCTGCTGTTCGTGTCAAGGCGCCGATGCAGTCTGCGCTGACGCTATCTGCGCAGTCTGCGCTGACGCCGCCAGCTCAGCTCGGTACGATCATGATCGGGCCGTCCGCGCGGTGGAGGACTCCACGTGACACGGAGCCCAGAAGTGCACTTCGGACTGCTCCACGTCCGCGGGTGCCGAGGACGGTCAGCTGTGCGGTCTCTGCGGCTTCGACGAGAATCTCGGTCGGGTCTCCGATGGGCACTTCGGCATTGATCTGCAGATCGGGAAACTGCTGAGCCACTGCCGCGACCTCGGCCTCGAGTGCTGCCTCGAGCTGCTTCTTCCGCCGTCCGGAGACCTCGGCGCTCAGCTCCAGTTCGGGGTACCAGTAGAGCCATTCCTCGCCGGCTGGGAGGACGGAGATGATGTCGAGTGGGGCACTTCGCGAGCTGGCCACCTCGGCGGCGGTGAACATTGCCTGACGTCCGGCATCCGAGCCGTCGACGGCGATGACCACCGGGGCATCGTCGGTCTCCGCGCGGTGGCTCGGGACCACGATCGTCGGGCAGTGGGAGTGGGCAGGCAGTGCTGTCGACACCGAGCCGAGTATTCGGCCCATGAATCCGCCACGGCCCCTCGCGCCCACGACCACTGTCCGTGCGTGTGCGCTCAGATCCTTCAACACCCCGGCCGCGTCTCCCCGGTCGGCGCGGTAGGAGACCTTGCCTACATGGTCTCGCAGGAGTCCGGCCGCCTCACCGAGGAGTTTCTCGACCGCTCGGAGTGCGGCCTGCCCCTCGTCCTCCTCCGGCATTGATGCGATGTTCGGATAGATCATCGGAGGAACGGTATAAGCAGCGACGACGGTGAGAGCGGCGCTGCGGCGAGTGGCCTCGGCTGCCCCGTATTCGAGGGCGCGTGCGGCGAGTTCGGAGCCGTCGTAACCGACGAGGATCCCGAGGTTCGTCGATGCCTGGTCAGCGGAGCGGTTCTCGGCAGTCATGGCAGACCTCCCGTGGGGGCCGACTGTACCCGGACGAGGACGATGGCCCCCGTCATCAGAAC
>NZ_QAJQ01000052.1:0-1091 GCF_003852395.1 Pedobacter sp. KBW01 | reverse complement strand
CACAGAGAGTGCTCTTTCATCAAGGAGTGATTTCACATGGCACGTCAGGAGAATGGCAAGGTCGCCCTCATCATCGGTGGCGGTCAGGGCATCGGCCGGGCGGCGATCGAGCGCCTGCACCGGGACGGTTTCAAGGTCGCCGTCGGTGACTTCAACACCGTGACCGCCACCGAGGTCGCCGACAGCCTTGGCGGCAAGGGCAACGGGGCCATCGCCGTCGAGGTTAATGCGACCGACCGTGACAGCGTCTTCGCCGCCGTCGAGACCACCGCCAGCGAGCTCGGCGGTTTCGATGTCATCATCAACAACGCCGGCATCGCCCCGCAGACCTCGATCGAGGACGCGACCGAGGCCGACTTCGACAAGATCTTCGACCTCAACGTCAAGGGTGTCCTTTGGGGCATCCAGGCAGCTACCGCCAAGCTGAAGGAACTGGGCCACGGTGGCAAGATCATCAGTGCTGCCTCGCAGGCCGGCCACAAGGGCAACAAGGGCATTCCGCTGTACTCGGCGACCAAATTTGCCGTCCGGGGCATGAGCCAGACGGCGGCACGGGACCTGGCCCAGTACGGCATCACCGTCAACACCTACGCCCCGGGCATCGTCCGTACCCCGCTGATGGAGAACCTGGCCAAGGAAGTTGCCGAGGCAGCCGGACAGCCGGAGGAGTGGGGATGGGAGCAGTTCACCCAGGACATCGCCCTGGACCGGCTCTCGGAGCCCGAGGACGTCGCCAACGTCATTTCGTTCCTGGCCGGCTCGGACTCTGACTACATCACTGGCCAGTCGATCGTCGTCGATGGAGGCATGGTCTTCAACTGACGCACCCTACCCTGGCGGGCCGAACCTCAGGTTTGGCCCGCCATTTCGTACCCGCAACTAGACCGTCTCGAAACGGCGGCAAGGTGTTCCTCAAAGGAGAGGCTCCGGTATCTCGAAGCAATTCTCCAACCGATGAGCCTGCGACTGGCCTGCTCTAGGGATCCTCGCCGTTAGGGGGATCCTCTTGCGGGCACGCCTGAGCCCATGGTCGGCGCCGCCACCAAGCGATCCCAGAAGACCGCCACTTGTCGCCGAAAGCCACACACCGG
>NZ_QAJQ01000051.1:0-1494 GCF_003852395.1 Pedobacter sp. KBW01 | reverse complement strand
GTGAGAATGACGCGTCCCTTCCGTGTGGCTATTGTGGGTGCCGGTCCTGCCGGGATCTATGCGGCCGATCTGCTGACCAAGGCTGAGCGTGACTTCGAGGTCAGCATCGACCTCTTCGAACGTCTGCCGACTCCGTTCGGACTCGTCCGCTACGGTGTGGCTCCGGATCATCCGCGGATCAAGGGCATCATCAACGCTCTCATCAAGGTCCTCGACCGCGGTGATATCCGCCTGTTCTCCAACGTGGAGTACGGCGTCGACATCAAGCTGGAAGAGCTGACCGACCGTTACGACGCAGTGATCTTCTCCACCGGCTGCTTCATCGATGCCTCGCTGAATCTTCCCGGAGTCGATCTCCCCGGTTCTTACGGTGCCGCCGATTTCGTCAACTGGTACGACTCGCATCCTGATGTGGGCCAGACGTGGCCGCTGGATGCTGAGAAGGTTGCGGTCATCGGCAACGGCAACGTGGCCCTCGACGTGGCCCGGGTGCTGGCGAAGCAGGCCGATGACATGCACACCACCGAGATTCCTGACCACGTCTACGAAGGCCTGAAGTCCTCGAAGGTCACTGACGTGCACGTGTTCGGTCGGCGTGGTCCGGCGCAGGCGAAGTTCACGCCCCTTGAGCTCCGTGAGCTGGGGCATGTGAAGGACGTCGACATCATCGTCTACCCCGAGGACTACGAGTTCGATGAGGGCTCGCTGGCCGCGATCGAGTCGAACAACCAGACCAAACAGGTCGCGAAGACTCTGACCGACTTCACGATGCGTGAGCCTGTCGGTGCCAAGCGTCGTCTGCACCTGCACTTCCTCCATTCCCCGGTCGCCATCCTCGGCGAGGACAAGGTCACGGGGCTGCGCACGGAACGGATGGAGCTCGACGGCAAGGGCGGAGCAGCCGGCACCGGCACCTTCCACGATTGGGAGATCGACGCCGTGTACCGAGCAATCGGGTATGCGGGCACGGCACTTCCGCAGCTGCCGTTCGACTCAGGCAAGGGAGTCATTCCGAACCATGAGGGCCGCGTCGTCGATGCAGAAGCGCAAGCAGCCTCTGCCGATGCAGACGTGGTGCAGGGCGTGTACACGACCGGCTGGATCAAGCGCGGACCCGTCGGCCTGATCGGCCACACCAAGGGCGACGCCCTGGAGACGATCGGCCATATCCTCGATGACCGCGCCGCCGGAGCGCTGACAGAGCCCGTCTACCCGGATGACTCTGCGATCGTCGAACTGCTCGAATCCAAGGGCGTCGACTACGTGGATTGGGAAGGCTACCACCGTGTGGAGACCGCCGAGAAGGCTCTCGGTGAGGCCGAAGGCCGCGAGCGTGTGAAGATTGCGACCCGCGAGGGCATGCTGGCCGAGGCTCGCAGCCATCTGCAGGCGGAAGCCGCCAGTCAGCCAGCCTCCGGGCACTGATTCCGACGAACTCTGGTTCCGACAGACTCTGGTTCTGACAAACTCTGAGTTCGACAGGCACTCGACACG
>NZ_QAJQ01000050.1:0-1052 GCF_003852395.1 Pedobacter sp. KBW01 | reverse complement strand
GTAACCAACGATAGCGGCACATGGGTGTATAACCCAAGCACAAATACCTGGACGAATATTAACGGACCAAAAGGGGATAAAGGTGATGCAGGCGTTGCCGGTAAATCTGTAACCTTAACCAACAATACCGATGGTACCACAACTATTACCGATGGATCAGGCGGAACGGTAACGATTAAAAATGGTAAAGACGGTGTAAACGGAACAAATGGTGTAGACGGTAAATCTGTAACCTTAACCAACAATACTGATGGTACAACAACCATTACCGATGGATCAGGCGGAACGGTAACAATTAAAAATGGTAAGGACGGTATAAACGGAACGAATGGTGTAGATGGAAAATCTGTAACCTTAACCAACAATATTGATGGTACCACAACTATTACCGATGGATTAGGCGGAACGGTAACGATTAAAAATGGTAAAGACGGTGTAAACGGAACTAACGGAACAAATGGTGTAGACGGTAAATCTGTAACCTTAACCAACAATACTGATGGTACAACAACCATTACTGATGGATCAGGAGGAACGGTAACGATTAAAAATGGTAAGGACGGTGTAAACGGGACAAATGGTGTAGACGGTAAATCTGTAACCTTAACCAACAATACTGATGGTACAACAACCATTACCGATGGATCAGGGGGGACGGTAACAATTAAGAACGGTAAGGATGGAGTTGATGGAGCAACTGGTCCGCAAGGTCTGGTAGGAGCTACAGGTGCACAAGGTTTGAAAGGTGATAAAGGAGATATTGGAGCAACAGGCGCTATAGGTGCTACTGGTGCAACAGGTGCAATTGGCCCACAAGGTACTGCAGGAGCCGCAGGTGCACAAGGTTTGAAAGGTGATAAAGGAGATACTGGAGCGGCTGGCGCAGTAGGTGCTACTGGTGCAACAGGTGCAATTGGCCCACAAGGTACTGCAGGAGCTACAGGTGCACAAGGTTTGAAAGGTGATAAAGGAGATACTGGAGCGGCTGGTGCAGTGGGTGCTACTGGTGCAACAGGTGCAATTGGCCCGCAAGGTACTGCAGGAGCCACAGG
>NZ_QAJQ01000005.1:0-86800 GCF_003852395.1 Pedobacter sp. KBW01 | reverse complement strand
TCCTAATTACAAATCCCGACTAACACAACAAAAGAGATCGTCATACTGAATTTATTTCAGGGTCTCTTTTTAGAGAGACCCTGAAACAAGTTTAGCAAGACGTTATGTTTAAGTTTTGATTTTTATTGCGGAAACTCCAAACTTATTTCCATCCTTTAGCCCAGGCTTCCTGTGCTTTTTCGTCATGGAAAGTCCAGGCTACAAAACGGCTTATTTTTTGGCCTTGGCTCATTTGAACTGTTCTTACTTCAAAAGCATTTACCTTGATTAAGGCATTATAAATACTTTTTAGGTTGGCACTTTTCGATACCAAGGAGGTAAACCATAAAACCTGGTTTTTAGTCTGCTCACTTTGGATGATCATCTGCTCTACAAAAGCACGTTCGCCCCCAGGACACCAAAGCTCGGCCTTATTACCACCAAAGTTTAATACGTGCTTTACTTCCTTTTCGCCACCACCAAGGTTACGCCATTTTTGACGGGTACCCTGCTCTGCCTCTTTTAACGAAGCGTGGAAAGGTGGATTACAAACTACTGCATCAAAGCGCTCGTTTCTACCTACAATCCCTCTAAAAATACCCATTTTAGAACCTTGCAAACGCGGTTCAATTGCGCCTTGTAATGATTTATTAGCATCAACAATCCTTTTTGCAGCTTCAACCGAAAGTGGATCGATATCTGAACCTACAAAACTCCAGCCATACTCTCTGTGCCCGATAATTGGGTAAATGCAATTGGCACCAATACCAATATCCAGCACATTTACAGTGGGTCCGGTTGGATTTTTTCCTTTATTGCTCGAGCCTAAAAGATCGGCAACGTAGTGAATATAATCGGCCCTGCCCGGAATAGGCGGACAAAGGTAATCTTTTGGAATATCCCATTGCGAAACATCGTAATAATGTTTCAACAAGGCTCTGTTTAATGCTTTTACGGCATTTTGATCAGCAAAATCGATAGAATCGTCGTTGTGTTCGTTTTTAAACACAAACCGCTTTAATTCTTTAGATGCAGCAGTAAGTTGTTTGAAATTGTAACGCGAACGGTGTTTGTTGCGTGGGTGTAACTCGCTTTTTTCTTTGCGGTTATTTTGTTCTTCTTGAGCCAATGTGATTTGGTTTAACTAAACATGCTGTGTTGCCTGTTTCTGCTACAAAGGTAGCTAAAAAAGGCGAAAGGCATGAAGGTGGAAAGCAGAAGGCGTTAAAACGTATTCGGAGCGGCTTTAGTTTATCCCTCCGTCTTGCTGATGCGATAGTTATCTGACTTGTTCAGCATCTCTCAGGGTAAAACAATTCTCCAGGAAATTAGAGTCCCTGAAATACCCGTCCGATCGGCCGGGCGGAAATCCGATAGCTATCGGATCAGGGTGATGATTGTGATAAACAAGCTCCAAACTGAGCACTCCAAACTCCCAATTAACTCTCCTCTCCTTTTTCGATCATTGCAGGCTGAATGGCTTTCAAATATTTCTCCTGATCGAACTGGTTTTCGCTTTTGGCAATTACAATGGTAGCCACACCATTGCCAATTACGTTCGTAATCGCCCTGGCCTCGCTCATAAATCGATCTACGCCAATCAAGATAGAAATGTGTTCGATCGGCATAATTTTTAATGCCGTAAGGGTTGATACGAGTACTATGAAACCACTTCCAGTAACACCTGCAGCCCCCTTTGAGGTAACCATGAGCACCCCTAAAACTGTAATTTGCTGCCCCAGCGTTAAATCAACATGAAAAACCTGGCAAAGAAATATCACCGCCATGGCCAGATAAATTGCTGTACCATCGAGGTTAAAAGAATAGCCGGTTGGGATAACCAAACCCACCACCGATTTATCACAGCCAATGCTTTCCATTTTCTGCATCATACTGGGCAAGGCCGATTCGGAAGAAGAGGTACCCAATACAATTAAAATCTCCTGACGGATATATTTAAGGTACTGCCAAAGACTAAACTTATAGTACCTGCAAATTCCATTTAAAATAATAAAAATAAACAAAATGCAGGTTAAATATACCGATCCCATTAACTTGGCCATCCCAATAATGCTTTGCAAACCATGGGTACCGATACTAAAAGCCATACCGCCAAAAGCACCAATCGGCGCCAAACGCATAATCACTTTCATTATTTTAAACAGCACCTTCGAGATTTTATCAAAAGCGTTTAAAACCACTGTGCCTTCGCCCCCTAATTTGTTTAAGCCATAGCCAAAAAGTATGGCAAACAATAAAATTTGCAAAATATTGCCTTCAGCAAATGAAGCGATGATGTTATGCGGAATAATGTGGAGAAAGAACTCGGCCCAGTTCATATCCTTAGCCTGTTCGGCGTAACCGGCAATTTTTGTGGTATCGCCGGCTTTCGCAACCATGCCTGCACCTGGCTTTAAAATATTGGCTACCAATAAACCGATAGCAATGGCAACCGTACTTACAATTTCGAAATACAATAAAGCTTTGCCGCCTACCCGGCCTACTTTTTTCATATCGCCCATGTGCGCGATACCCAAAACAATGGTAAAGAATATGATCGGAGCAATTAGCATGCTAATCAGGTTAATAAAGCCCTGACTGATTAGTTTAGCTGTTGGCGCAAAGCCCGGAAAGTAAGCTCCTACGTTAATACCTATTATAATGGCTACAATAACCTGAAAGGTTAAATTGGAAAAGATTTTTTTCATGAATTACTTTGCCTTACTTATAAATACTTACTTCAATCTTTCCATCGGCTGTAATTGCACCGCGGTACATGCCGTCAGTATTAAAAGGCATGGTCATATTTCCTTGCTTGTCTAAAGCGATTAATCCTCCATTGCCGCCCATTTTATCTACTTTATCTAAGGCAATTTTTGAAGCTTCGACTACTGAAAGTCCTTTATACTCCATTAAATCGGAAATGGTTTTGGCCACTACATTACGGATATAAAACTCACCCCAACCCGTACACGAAATACCCGCCGTTTCATTATTGCAATAGGTGCCTGCACCAATAATTGGGGCATCGCCCACGCGACCATATTTTTTATTCGTCATACCGCCAGTTGAAGTTCCCGCAGCTAGGTTACCTGCTTTATCCAGCGCCACGCAACCTACTGTACCAAACTTATAATCCAGGTTTTTCACCCCAAAGAGCTCAGACTTCTTACTACCATGATCGAGCACGGCCTTGGTTGAATCTTCTTGAATTGCTTTTTGCAAACCTTCCCAACGCTCTTTTGTCCAGAAATATTTTGGATCTACAATCTCTAAACCGACCTCTTTAGCGAAAAGATCGGCACCTGCACCAACCAACATTACATGTTCAGATTTCTCCATTACTGCCCTGGCCGCCGAAATTGGGTTTTTAATGGTGGTAACACCTGCAACAGCTCCGGCCATCAGGGTTTTCCCGTCCATAATAGCTGCATCTAGTTCGTTGCGGCCATCGTGGGTAAAAACAGCGCCCTTACCAGCATTAAAATGTGGATCGTTTTCCAACACATGAATGGTAGCTTCTACCGCATCTAAACTGGTTTTACCTGCTTTAATTTGCCCATAGCCTGCTTGCAAGGCCTGGGTTAGGACGGCAATATAGGCAGCCTCTTTCTCCGCGCTCATGTTCTTTTTTAAAATGGTACCGGCACCGCCATGAATAACCATTACATATTTTTGTTGCGCCGAAACATTAACTGCCAGCACCAACAACATAAACAAGCTAAGTATTTTGAAAAATTTCATCTCCTTACAGGGTTTAAGAAGCTGTTAAATTAAGAAAATAACAGGGAATAACAGCAGTTTAAACTTTAGCAATCCCTTTTGAAGAAAATTGCAGATCGTAAAGTTTTTTGTAATAGCCGTTTAATTTGAGCAACTGCTGATGCGTACCTTTTTCCTTGATCTCGCCTTTATCCAATACAATAATCTGATCGGCTTTCTGGATTGTAGATAAACGGTGTGCAATTACGATCGAAGTACGACCTTCCATCAGGTTATCAATAGCTTTCTGAATCAGTAATTCGGTTTCGGTATCAACCGATGAAGTGGCTTCATCGAGAACCAAAATGGCTGGATTATGCACCAATGCGCGGATAAAGGAAATTAACTGTGCCTGTCCTGCAGAGAGTGTAGCCCCTCTCTCCATCACGTTGTACTGGTAACCGCCAGGCAAGCGCTCAATAAATTCATGTGCGCCTACTTTTTTAGCGGCATTAACCACCTGTTCCAGCTTAATTTCGGGATTATTGAGGGTAATGTTGTTCAAAATGGTATCTGAAAACAAGAAAACATCCTGCAGTACGGTAGCAATGTGACTACGTAAATAATCGAGTTCAAAATCTTCAATACGAATGCCATCTACGGTAATATCGCCCTTTTTAACTTCGTAAAAACGATTCAGTATATTAATTGTAGATGATTTACCAGCACCCGTAGCCCCTACCAGCGCCACTGTTTCGCCCGATTTTACCTCAAAGGATAAATCTTTTAAAACATAATTTTCATCATTATAGGCAAACCAAACCTTTTCGAACTTAATATTTCCTTCCAGTTTGGCAGGTTGAAGTGTTCCTGTGTTTGGCGTAATTTCGTCAGTATCTAAAACTTTAAAAACACGTTCGGCACCAACCATTCCCATTTGCAGGGTATTAAATTTATCGGCCAATTGGCGAATCGGCGTAAACACCATGCCTAGGTACATGATAAACTGAGTAATGGTTCCGGGGGTTACATCTAAAGGTTTAGCCAGGATACTTTTAGCGCCATACCACACCAGTAAACCCAAGGACATGGCCGAAATCAATTCTACAACGGGAAAAAATATAGAATAATACCAGTTACTGCGGATATTTGCATCTCGGTAACGCTTGTTAATGGCATAAAATTTACGGTATTCCTGTTTCTCGCGGGCAAAATACTGTACAATCGGAACGCCGGTAATGTGCTCCTGCAAAAAAGTATTCAGGTTAGAAACCTCGTTCCTGACTTCCTGAAAAGCCACTTTAATGGCCTGTTGGAATTTCCTGGTGGCAATAATCAATAACGGAATGGGTAGAAGCACCACAAGGCTCAATTCCCAGTCAGTATAAAGCATTACACAAACAATTACTACTACCTGCAAACTATCGCCAATCATGGAGATTAAACCTTCCGAAAAAATATCGGCAATGGTTTCCAGATCGGAAACGGTACGGGTAATTAACTGGCCAATGGGTGTTTTATCGAAAAACTTAAGCCTAAGCTTAGTAATGTGGTTAAAAACATTGATGCGCAGATCACGAATCACCGACTGCCCCAGGGTATTGGTTAAAAGGGTATGGTTATACTGGATAAGCGTTTGAAGCACCAACATAAAAACCATCAGCATGGTCATATTTACCAAACCAGAATAATTGCCGGCTAAAATATAATGATCGAGTGTGTATTTAATCAAAAACGGGCGCACCGGAGAAATTGCAGCCAGCAGGATGGTTAAAATAACCGACCAAACAAATACAGCACGGTAAGGCCTTACGTATTTAAAAATGCGTTTCAGTAATCCTGTGTTATATACGTCGCCGGTAACTGCCATTTTTTGTTTAATGAGTGAGTTCTGAATGAGTGAATGAATGAATTTTATATGCTATCGCCATTTCACATTCTATCATTAAATCAATCTCCAATGCTATCATTTATATAAGGGTACTCAATCTTCACCAAATACAAGCCACAAGCAGGTACCGATTGACCGGCCTTACTGCGGTTTTTACTTTCTATTACTGCTTTAAACGCAGCTAAATCTATTTCTTTTTTACCAATCTGCACCAGGGTACCCATAATGGCCCTCACCATGTTCCTTAAAAAACGATCGGCCTGAATGGTAAACACTAAACCGTCTTCTTGTTCTTCAAAAACAGCTTTTACTATTTTGCAATTGTTGGTAAAGGTCTGCGTATTCGATTTGCTGAAACATGAGAAATCGATATAATTTAACAACAAAGCTGCTGCTTCATTCATAGCCGTCACATCTAGGCGATCTTTAACCAACCACGACCGGTTTAATTTAAACGGATCTTTTTCGAAATGCAGATGATATTTGTAAGCTCTTGAGGTGGCATCGAAGCGCGCATGTGCCTCATTATGCACCGGAATAATCCGTTTCGTAGCAATTTGATAAGGCAAAAGAGCATTGATCCCGCCAACAGCACTTAAAACTTTGCTTTCATCCAGATTTTCCACATCAAAATGTGCATAAAAATCTTTAGCGTGCACCCCAGTATCGGTGCGGCCACAGCCCAGGGTTTCGATAGGTTGCCTAAAAACCGTAGCCATAGCTTTATCCAACAACTCTTGCACGGTAATTGCATTGGGTTGAACTTGCCAGCCATGGTACAAGCTGCCATCGTAAGCGATTTGGATGAAATATCTTTTTTTACTCAAAGCGATGCAAAAGTACTTTTTTCCTTTTATTTAGAAGGAAAGCGCTTTACATTTATTCGTAAACCCTGTAATTATGGCTTAGCTGTGTTTTTCTCCTCCAACTGCCATTTGTTGTTGTAAAAACCGGCCAACTTAATGCCTTTACTGCCTTCTTTAGGTAAATCGGAAGAGAACACCATAAAATCAGGAAATCCACTTCCACCAGCAAAGTATTGATTGGCATAAGCTGCTTTCATACCTGCAACACCAGTACTGGCCACTACACCAACCAGAAGATTATTATCCTGCTGCGGCCAGATGTAATAGGCTGCTAAATCATTGCCTTTCCAGGTTTGCTTGCCCGCTGTGATTTGCGAATTGTTAACCTGTATAGGGCAATCTTTCAGTAAGGTTTTCCAGACGGTATTATTTTCGGCATTGCCATATAAAATGATATTACGCCCCTGATATTTTGATATTGAAAATTCCTTATCGGTAATGATATCAACCGCCCCATTTCCACGGTAATACCAGCTTTCGGCATCATATCTGGCTTTGTTTAAATTGGCTTCGCTGGCACCCACAGCGCCGCTTGTTCCCACTACAAAAACCATTTTATGGTTAAACGCTTCTTTAAAAGTACCCGATCGTGCCGGATTTTTATCCCTTTTATTCACTGAAGTGAGGATTTGCCAACCTTCATTGTTTTTGGCTAAAAACAGAGTATCGTTACCACTCTGAGTAGTAAAGTTAATGGCAGGTAAGCTATCTAAAGTTATTTTAACGTTAGCTTTTGCACCAAAATCTGTTAAAGCCAGCTTTAAAGTCACCACGTTTTCAGTTTTACCTGTAATGCTCGATTTCTTCCTATCGCGGTTTAAAATAATGCGACTGTACTGTAAGGGTTGTTCCTGCTGCTCAATGGTGGCCCAGCGGTAAGTTGCCGAAATCCCCGGACTGGAAGTCATGAAATCGATGTGATTTACAGCCGAATCGACCGCTATGGTATGCCATTTAAAAAAGCTGAAAATTGCCGGCCAGTCTACACTTTGATCGCCAAACCAATGTTCTCCACCCGGATATTCGTAATAGCTAAAATCGGCGTGAAAACCAGCAAGTATTTTCTTCATTTGTCGGGCATAACTAACGGGAACCACTTTATCGGCATCGCCATGCAATATGTACACGCCCAAAGGAGTATAATTGCTAACCAGTTTCGGAACATCACTTTGGTTGCCGGCCCTTAATAACATCCGCTCGACACTATTTTGACTGCTATCGGGAATTTTTCCATCGGCCGAACCATAATCTTTAAGCGAAGCATAACCCGCAGCCGGCGCAATGGCTGCCCATTTATCGGGATAAGTTGCGCCTAAGAACCAGGTACCGTGTCCACCCATCGAGTGTCCGGTAAGGTAAATTTGTTTTTCATCTGGTTTAAACTGATTTTTAGCCAGTGCCAATACTTCTAAAGCATCTTTACGCCCCCAGTCTTCCCAGTTAAAGCCACGTGGCCTGCGGTTGGTAGCGGCAACCAGCGTGCCCCAGTCTTTAGATTTATAAGCCTTTGCCTGACCGATGGCCTCTACGCCTGCACCATGCACCGACAGAAACAAGGCAGCATTCGGTTTCCAACCATTTAATTGCGGCGTAACAGCGAAATACTGCAAACTGCCGTCAATATTACTCACAAAAGTTTGCTTATGGGTTGATGAACCCGCTAAAGCTTCAATTACAATCATTTTCTGATCTACCTGTGTATTGCCTTGCAACAATTGTAATTCGATATTGTAATTGCCCGGTTTTACCACAGCACTTGCATCTACTTCAAAAACCACCTTTCGCATGCTCAGTTTCGGAATACGCGCAATGGCTACCTCGCGTTGCTTACCGTTCAAAATGGTTTTGAAACGTAAATCATTATAATCTTTTAACGATGAATTGCTTATAGTAAGGGCACCCTTGAGTACGCCATTTTTTTCATTAAGCACAATACTGGGCGAAGTAATATCATCGGTATGGATTAATAGTTTTTTAGCATTAACAATAATCATCGGCAGTACACTGGCACCCCGTACATACAGCTCGTTTACTCCTTTTTTTAGCTGAACCGGAATATTCATATAACCCGATGCATAGGGATCGCCCATGTGTGGGATACCATTAAAAAATATACTATTGCCCCCAATAACATTTAAAATTACAGTTTGTGCTGTACCTGAAGTGTAAGTAAGGTAAATATAATCGGACCCACGATCTACCCCGCCCGGATTTAGAAAGGGGTTACTGGCTGTTTGAAACGATCTCCTCGAAAAGGCACTAAAACGGCCATTGGCATCGGCCTTAATTGCTTTCCACAATACTTTTTCACCATTTTTTCCGGTCGAAAATTCGCCGTTTTCTACCGGTGCCTGCAATTGTTGATTGGCCATTTTCCAGGCCAGCAAATCTGTATACACAGCTTCTCGACCATATCGGCTGCCACTGGCTACTGTTAAAGCTTTTTCGAATTTAAGGGTATCCTGCGCAAAAGTGTTTGCGGCAACAAACAGGGCAATTAAAAAAAGTAAGTTTTTTAACATAAATCGTTTTATAAAGTAGGCCTGGTTAAAATTAAATCCGTTAAACAATTTCCATCGGCTGCATTATAGCCAACCTGTTAGGAAAAGAAAAGGCAATAGCTTTGGTTTTATCTTTTAGGGTTTGTGGTATATAGCCAAATGTATTAAAACTTGCAGGTTTTAACAAAATCTATGCGCAGCAAAAAAATGTTTTTTCAAGGTTGAAATAGAATCCCTATAATTGTTTATTATTTCAAATTAACATGATACAAAGAATACAATCAATATGGCTTTTCTTAGCCGCTTTAACCCTGATATTAATGTTGTTTTTACCTATTGCCAGCAAAGAAATTGCCGGAACGGAATCAGCAGTATACACAAGCGGTTTGTTTCAGATAATTGCCGGTAAAGCGGGTTCGCCATTCAAAATCATATCATTTCTACCTTTACTTATAACCAATATTGCTATAGCGATTATCTGTTTCGTTAACATCTTCAATTTCAGAAAGCGCAGTTTTCAAAAAAGGTTTGCCATTCTTTCGATTGTACTAATTGGCGGATTTGCCTTTTGGTGCAGCATTTACGCCCAAAAATTACCCGGTGGTATTGAAGGAGCGGCTTTTGGTATTGGTGCGTATCTTCCGGCTATCGCTATCTTATTTATTGTACTGGCTATTTTCGGGATTAATAAAGATGAAAGACTGATCAGATCAGCAGAAAGATTGAGATAAATCAAAATGATACAAAGAATACAATCGATATGGCTTTTCTTAGCATTTTTGGTTTTAGCATTAATGACTTTCTTACCTCTTGCAACAAAAGAGATTGACGGATCTGAATCTGTTGTCTATATGTTTGGTTTAAAAACCCAATTTCAATCAGAAAGTGGGTCTGAATACAAACTAGCCTTATCTTTACCTTTAATCGTTACCTACATCGCCATAGCGATTATCTGTTTCGTTAACATTTTCAATTTCAGAAAGCGCAACCTTCAAAAAAGGCTTGCCATTATTTCGATTGTACTAATTGGTGGTTTTGCCTTTTGGTGTAGCACTTACATCAACGAATTACCTGGCGGTATTGAAGGAGCCACTTTTGGTATTGGTGCCTATCTTCCGGCTATTGCTATCTTATTTATTGTACTGGCCATTTTCGGGATTAATAAAGATGAAAGACTAATCAGATCGGCAGAAAGGCTGAGATAGTGTTTCGCGTTCCATCAAAAAAATCAAATTACCAGCATCATTCCCGATGCCGATTTAAAGCCCTGCCAGTGTACATTTTCCATCTTACCTCACTCACCCTCCATTACTTCCTTATTTCCAAACATTTAGCTTAAAAAACTATTTACTTGATTATCTGTGAAATACGGAATATTAACCGTACCTTTGCGGCTCAATTAAAAATAAAAGACGAATGACAAACCCATTTCAATTATTGGGGATAAGTGATGACGTCGTTAATGCCGTAAAGGACCTTGGATTCGAAAATCCAACGCCGATTCAGGAGCAAAGTATTCCTGTACTGTTAGAAGGCACTAATGATTTTGTTGGTTTGGCCCAAACAGGAACAGGAAAAACAGCCGCATTTGGTTTGCCGCTGTTAGAACTAATCGATTTTAAAGTAAATAAACCACAGGCATTGATTTTATGCCCTACCCGTGAGTTATGTTTACAGATCGCTAACGACCTTAAAAACTTTTCTAAAAATGTTGCTAATGCCCACGTAGTTGCCGTTTACGGTGGTGCGAACATTATGCAACAACTACGCGAAATACGCCAAGGCGTTCAAATCGTAGTGGCCACGCCCGGCCGTATGTTGGATATCATTGGCCGTAAAGCCATTGATTTTTCAAACGTTAAATATGTTGTGCTTGATGAAGCTGACGAGATGTTGAACATGGGTTTCCAGGACGATATCAACGACATTTTATCAACTACTCCTGATGACAAAAAAACCTGGTTATTCTCGGCTACTATGCCGTCAGAAGTTCGCCGTATAGCTAAAAACTATATGGATAACCCTGTAGAATTAACCATGGGCACAAAAAATACAGGTAACGTAAACATCGAACACGAATATTATATTGTTCGTGCCCGCGATAAATACGCTGCCTTAAAACGTATTGTAGATTTTAACCCTGATATTTTCGGTGTTGTTTTCTGTAAAACGAAATTAGATACCCAGGATATTGCTGAGCATTTAATTAAAGATGGTTACAATGCTGATGCTTTACACGGCGATTTATCGCAACAACAACGTGATAAGGTAATGCAACGTTTCCGCGAGCGTAATATGCAGTTGTTAATTGCTACTGATGTTGCTGCACGTGGTATCGACGTTAACAATGTAACGCACGTAGTTAACTATTCGTTACCTGATGAGATTGAAAGTTATACCCACCGTTCGGGCCGTACAGGCCGTGCTGGTAAAACCGGTATTTCGATCTGTATCATCAACTCTAAAGAACTGGGCAAAATCCGTCAGTTAGAGCGCATTATTGGTAAACAATTTACCAAAGCTGAGTTACCTACAGGTTTTGATGTTTGCGAAAAACAATTGTTCTCTTTGGTACACAAAGTACACAATGTAGAGGTTAACAACGAACAGATTGATCAGTACATCCCACGTATTATGGATGAGTTTGCTGATTTAACCAAAGAAGAAGTAATTAAACGTTTTGCATCTTTAGAGTTTAACCGTTTCTTAGATTACTATTCGAAAGCACCTGATTTAAATGCAGCTGTTGGAGATGAGCGCGGTGAAAGAGGTGAGCGTGGTGAAAGACGCGGACGTGGTAGCGAAGGTTACACCCGTTTATTTATCAACTTAGGTTCGGTAGATGAATTTACCCGTGGCGATATGTTATCATTTATCTGTAACAATGGTAAAATTGGTGGCAAAAGCGTTGGTAAAATCGATTTAAAAGGTGTTTTCTCTTTCTTTGAAGTAGAAGATGCTGTTGCCGACAAAGTTTTTGAAGGCTTTAAATCAGTTGAGTTTAACGGTCGTCAGGTACGTATCGAGAAGAGTGGAGATGGTGGTCGTGGCGAAGGTGCAGGCGAAAGACGCGGTGGCGGTGAAAGACGTAGCGGTGGATTCGGCGGCGAACGCAGAAGCGGCGGTGGCGGTGGTTACCGTGGCGGCAATGGCGGCGAAAGAAGATCTGGCGGTGGTAGCGGAAGACGTGAAGGTGGAAACCGTGAAGGCGGTGGCTTCAGAGATTTCTCTGGCCGTAGCCGTGAAGATAAAGGTGGAAGCGGACGCAGAGAAGGCGGAAGCGGTGAGCGCCGTAAAAAATGGTAAATCACTAAACCAAATATTTTTACAAGCCGTCCCGATTTTTCGGGGCGGCTTTTTTTTGACCGAAAAACCTGTTATCTTCCCCCATCAGCCGGCTTGATTTTCTACCTAAACAAAATTGATTTATATTGCTTCCCTAAACTACGTTTATGAAGAAAACCCTTTTCCTCAGCATGCTCATTCCCATACTCATTTCATGTAGTCCGGTAAAAAAAGTGCTAAATGCGGGGAGATTAAAACAATTCGAATTTAATGAAAAAATCGATTTCAACTTCGAAACTGGCGTACCAATCATTGAAGTGAGTATTGCTGGTAAAAGTTATCATTTTCTGTTAGATAGCGGTGCCCCAACAGCCATATCTCCAACTTTGGCACAAACATTAAACCTCAGCCCTGCAACAAATTCCAAAAGTTCGGATTCGCAGGGATATAAAAAAAAAGAAACGGTTGTAGTTATTCCAGAAATTAAAATCGGCAAACTGGTTTTCGAAAATACAGGGGCTTTGGTTATCGATATGCGCAGCGTTTTTCAAATGAAATGTTTAAATGTTGATGGCATTATTGGAGCAAACCAGATGGCCAATGCGATATGGCAGCTCGATTATACCAATAAAGTAATTTCAATAAGCGATAATATGGCAAATTTCAATGCGGCTGCCAACACAAAGATTATCGATTTTTTACCCATAAAAATTCAAAAAACGCCGTTAATCCCTATTCAAATAGGCTCCAAAACAAGTTATATAACATTCGATACCGGCTCAAACGGAAATTTAGATTTATCTCTGCTTAAATACTCTAATGTGATTAATACTTTTAAGCGGGTATACGCTACCGGCATTAGCGGAGTGGGCATTTACGGAGCTGCTAAACAGTCGACCACTACCTATGCAAAGGTTCCGGAAATAAATATTGGTACTTTAGGCTTAAAAGATCAGGTTGTTTTATTCTCAGATGGCAAATCGAGCAACATTGGCAACGATTTTTTGCAGCATTACAAAGTCATCATCAATTGGCAAACCAATAAAATATACTTAATCGGCGAGAACCATTACAACCTTTCCAAATTAAACCGCTTTGGTATTGCAATTAGCTATTCGGGGAATAAAGCTTTCGTAAGTACAATTTTCGAAAATACCGATGCAGCTATTTCAGGCATACACGTTAATGATGAAATTGTACAAATTGATAATCATATCATTGCTGATTTTACAGAAACAGATGCATGTAATTTCACATATAACAATATTCTAAAAGGAAAAGATGCTGCAAAAGTGACAATTTTAAGGGCCGACAAAAAAATTGAATATAATTTAAAACGTTCTGTTTTACTCGAATAAACAAGTGATCTTCAGAAACTCTCTCCTGTTCCGAACTGCGCCTCTTCATATTAAATCAGCCTATTAATTATAGAGAAGTATCTTGATTTTGCACGAAATTAACGGTGTTTTTACATGCAATTCAGCCTGCAATATATTATATTTAACGTTTATCTGTACAACCAAATATTATGCGTTATTTAAAGCTTTTTATTACTTTCTTCCTGTTAACAACAGGCTTCAATCTTTCTGCACAACAAGCCGCTTCAAACCAGAAAATGCAATGGTTTGCCGATGCCAAACTAGGCATTTTCATTCACTGGGGTATTTATTCAGTTAATGGAATTTCAGAATCGTGGTCGTTTTTTAACAACTACATTAACCATGATGCCTACATGAAACAACTGAACGGTTTTAATGCGGCCAAATACCAGCCAGCAGAGTGGGTAAACCTAATTAAAGAAAGTGGCGCTAAATATGCCGTAATTACAACAAAACATCATGATGGTGTTGCGCTTTGGGACAGTAAAATGCCAAATGCCACTACGACAGTAAAACATAGTGCGGCAAAAAAAGATTTAATTACGCCATTTGTTGCCGACCTTAAAAAATCAGGATTAAAAACCGGTCTTTATTTTTCATTACCAGATTGGAGTTATACGGATTATGATGGTTTTACGCGCGATAGAAAACGCTATGATTATAAACAAGACCCTGCCCGCTTTAAAAAATTCCAAAACTATTTTCAGGGCCAATTAAATGAGCTTTCTAACCAATACAACCCGGATTTGGTATGGTTTGATGGCGATTGGGAACATAGCGGTGAAGAATGGCAGGCCAAAAACATATTGGAAAACTTACGTAAAGTGAATCCTAATGTCATTATTAATTCGCGCTTAAATGGACATGGCGACTATGATACGCCCGAACAAGGTGTACCAGTGGTAAGACCCGCTTCACCAGAATGGGAACTTTGTTATACCATGAACGATTCGTGGGGGTACCAGCCATACGATAACCATTACAAATCATCAAACATGATTATCCGCACCCTGGTTGACTGCATCAGTATGGGCGGGAATTTATTGCTCGATATCGGTCCAAAAGCTGACGGAACTATTGCACCAGAGCAGGTTAAAATATTAAAGGGACTGGGTCGCTGGACACAAAAACATGCAGAAGCCATTTATGGTACACAGGCCGGGATCCCGAATGGGCATATTGCAGGTAAAACTACCTTATCTAAAAACAAAGATGTATTGTACCTGTATCTCGATTATAAAACCAAAAACGGGATTTTACTGTCGGGTATAAAGTCAAAAATAAACAAAATTGAAGTGGTTGGCAGCAAAGCACAGCCATATACAATTAAATTAAATGAAACAGATTATCTCCTTAATTTTAAAGAAGCAGATTTTGATAGTGATGTAACCGTAGTAAAAGTATCGTTAAATGGTCCTATCCAGTTAGCTGAAGATAAACAGGAAACGCTTTCATTATCAGACTTGTATGCTGCACCAAAACAGCGGGGCTTAACCAATTTAAACCTGAGCAAACTGGCTACTAATTTAAATTCAGGTATAAATGTATTTCAAAATACCAGTTTACCTGTTGATGGTTTAGATTTTAATCCGGGAATTAATAATGTAGACCAAAAAATCAGCAACTGGGTAATTAAAAATGCCGAGGCGCTTTACAAAACCGGAAAAGGAATACCCAGTGGTCATTACCAAGGTAACACAGCCCTATCTGCCGATAAACAGACCCTTTACCTTTTTGTTGAAGGAAAACCGACCGGCCCTGTTGCGATAAAAGGTTTAAAAAACAATATAAGCCGCATTAGGGTAGTTGGCGAAGGTACCATGCTGAATCATGAAATTTACAATAAACTGTACTGGAGCAAAATACCTGGTATTGTTTACATCCCGATACCAGAAGACAAATTAGATAATGAACTAACGGTAATTGCAGTACTTTTAGATGGGCCGATTGATTTATACCGCGAAAAAGTTGGGGCAATAGAAAGCAATCTGTAATTATTTAACAAATGTAAAATAGTTAGCGCACTTTACGTTTATCCTTAAATTGCATTACTTTCGCACATCATGCAGGCAAAATATATCTCATATCATGAAACCGGATCGTTTTCAAAACTGGTTTTAGATTATATTAACAACGAAGAACAGCTTAAAGCTTTTTACAGTTACCGCCCCGATATGGCGGGTTTAGCCAGCGCAATTGAGCATAGAAATTTTTTGGGTAACCGGACTACTTTAGTGCAGGTTTTACAAGATCAGTACCAGCATTTACAGCCCAATAAATCGGTTACTAAAAACATTGAGCTTTTAGGCCTCGATAATACTTTTACCGTAACTACCGGCCACCAGTTAAACCTGTTTACCGGCCCGCTTTATTTTATTTACAAAATTGTAACCACTATAAATTTAGCCATTGAGCTAAAAATTGCACATCCTGATAAAAACTTTGTACCCGTTTACTGGATGGCTACAGAAGACCACGATTTTGATGAGATTAACCATGTGAGTGTTGATGAGAAAAACATCAGCTGGATACAGCAAACCAATGGTGCAACAGGTAGGTTAAGCACTAAAACAGTGGCCGCAGCGGTAACTGCATATAAAGGTTATCTGGGCATTTCAAGAAATGGAAAGCGAATTGCCAAGCTGGTTGAGCAGGCCTACCTGCAACATGATAACCTGGCCGATGCGACTCGCTTTTTGGTGAATAACCTCTTCGAAAAATACGGATTGGTAATTGTAAATGCCGATGATGCACGCCTGAAGAAACAATTTGCGAATATCATTGCCGAAGATATTGTACATCAAAACAGTGCCAGAAATATTGATACCAGCTCCGAAAACCTCGAAAATTTAGGTTATAAAACCCAGGTGAACGGCCGTGATATTAATTTCTTTTACCTGAACGATAACCTGCGCGAACGTTTGATTTTTGAACAAGGCAAATATCAGGTAAACCATACCAATATCAGTTTTACCGAAGCTGAATTATTGACCGAGATCGAATCGCATCCCGAACGGTTTAGTCCGAATGTAGTAATGCGACCGATGTACCAGGAGGTAATTTTGCCCAACATTGCCTACATTGGCGGTGGCGCAGAGGTGGCATACTGGATGCAGTTAAAAGCCAATTTCGATTATTACAAAGTAGATTTCCCTGTTCTATTGTTACGCAATTCGGCTTTGCTGATTGATAAACGCAGTGCAGAGAATTTATACAAACTGGGCTTTTCTTTAGAAGATATTTTCCTGCCGGCTGAAGAACTGAAAAATATCTGGATAAAACGGAATACCACTGCACAGTTAAGTTTAGCCGACGAAACCAGGGCTATTAACAGCATTTTTGATCAAATTAAGCTAAACGCATACAAAATAGATAAAACTTTATCGGTTTCGACTGATACAGCAAAGCAACGCACTAACCATTTGCTGGCCAACCTGGAAAAAAAACTGTTCAGGGCCGAAAAACGCAAACACGAAATGGCGTTGCTGCAGATAGATAACGTTAAAAAAAGGCTTTTCCCAAATGGTACGCTGCAAGAACGCATACTGAATATTGCGCCTATGTACGTTAACTATGGAGAAGATTTCCTATCGTCGTGCATTGAAAATTTTGAACCGCTGGGCGGTGACTTTACTGTTTTATTACCTTAAGCAAAAAGACTAAAGCTTAAAGCAAAATTTCCTGATTTCTCCTATTTGATATTAAAAAATGAACTTCATCACCTTTTCTGAAACCAAACTAAGAGCATTTACCCACAGCGTTTTTAAAAAAATGGGTTGTTCTGATGCGCATGCCGAATTAGCTACCGATGTTTTGATCCGTTCAGATTTGCGTGGTATCGATTCGCATGGGGTTGCGCGCTTAAGCGGTTACGTTAGGCTTTGGGAAAAGAAACGGATTAATGCTACTCCCAATATTAAAATTGTACACGAAACCCCAACTACCGCAACCATAGATGGTGATGCCGGTTTAGGTTTGGTAGTAGCACCTTTTGCCATGCAGGTAGCGATAGAAAAGGCCGAAAAATATGGCAGTGGCTGGGTATCAGTTAAAAACTCGAACCACTTTGGAATAGCCGGTTACCATGCACTAATGGCGGTAGAAAAAGATATGATTGGCATTAGCATGACCAATGCCAGCCCACTGGTTGCCCCTACCTATGCCAACGAACGTTTATTAGGTACTAACCCGATGTGTTATGCATTCCCGGCAGGCAAATACCCGCCAGTTATTGTTGATATGGCCACCGCAGCAGCTGCTAATGGTAAACTTGAAATTGCACAAAGAGCTAACAAAAGTATTCCGGATGGCTGGGTACAGGACAAAGCCGGCGAAAACTCAAGCAATCCCAACGAACTAAAAAACGGTGGTTCACTCTTACCTTTGGGTAGTGATAAAGATCATGGCAGCCACAAAGGATATGGTTTAAGCGCAACAGTTGATATTTTATCGGCTGTGCTATCAGGCGCAAATTACGGCCCCTGGGTGCCTCCCTTTGTCGCCTTTTTAGAACCCTCGGCCAACCCGGTTGGTGAAGGATTGGGTCACTTTTTAGGCGCGATGCGCGTAGATGGTTTCAGGCCGGCCGAAGACTTTAAAAACCACCTGGATAACTGGGTAGAGCGCTTCAAAAGTGCAAAAACCATCGATCCTGATAAAAAAGTAATTATCCCGGGCGAACCTGAGCATGAATTTGAGCAGGAAAGGAAAATTAGCGGTATCCCGCTGATAGATGTGGTGGTTAATGATCTGAATGAACTGGCAGAGAAGCTTGGAATTCCTGGTTTAAACGCATAAAAAAAAATACGATTTGTCCGTAGATTTCCGAAAGGCGCTACGGATGCAAAAATGGAAAAGAGTCTGTGACTCGTTCTTTGTTATTGAGTTACAAACTCAACCTTATAGACCAAATCCGTAGAGACACTACGCTTAACTCTACGGACAGAAGGTGAGAAACCGACCGATAAATCTTTACAGATTAAGAAATAAAAAAGCCGCAAAACTAACCAGGTCTTGCGGCAACACGTATGATTATAACCCACCATACAAGGGCTGAGAATTATCTTTATTACTTTACCGTTAGTGTTTCCTTTAATTGAAGTTCGCGGCTCGATGATCCGATCATTATCCTAAAATCTCCCTGCTCAATAACCGTTTTCAAATTAGCATTCAGCATCTGCAGCATTTCGGGTATAATTTTAAAGCTAATGGTCTTGCTTTCTCCTGCTTTAAGCCTAACACGCTCAAAGCCTTTAAGCTCCAATACGGGTCGCACTACACTGGCCAACATATCACGCAAATACAATTGTGCGACTTCTTCTCCATCTCTATTGCCGGTATTTTTAAGGGTAAAGCTTACTGTAGTACTTTCATTTGCCTTAATTTCTTTCTTAGCCAATTCAATATTGCTGTATTCGAATGTGGTATAGCTTAAGCCATAACCAAACGGGAACAACGGTTCGCCACTTAAATTATTGTAATCGTCGCCCCTGCCTGTAGGTTTATGGTTATAAACAAGCGGCAATTGCGCTTCATGAACGGGATACGTAATCGGAAGTCTGCCAGCAGGATTGTAATCTCCGAATAAAGTTTCGGCTACAGCAGTTCCGCCTTCTTCGCCCGGGTACCATACATTTAAAATAGCGGACGCATCGTTAATCCAGTTGCCCATCGTTATAGCACTGCCACCAACCAATAAAACCACTACTGGTTTGCCTGTTTTAGCCATTTCCTGAATTAATTTTTCCTGGTTGCCCGGTAAGCCAAGCATGGCACGGTCCAAAAATTCTCCTTCTTTTATACCCGCAGCCACTACAATAGCATCGGCTTTTCTAGCCATTGTTTTGGCTTCATCCAATACTTTTGTCTCCTGATCTTCTATACCATAATTCCAGATTAGCTTAATGTAGGCGTTACCTTTTGGTTCCTTAAACTCTACTTTAATGGGATAAGATTTACCCGCTTCAAAATTAAAAGCTTCGGTAAGGGTGTGGTAAGAAGCTTTGTTCCATTGGTCTATAATCAGCTTTCCATCCAGATACAAGCGATAACCATCATTACCAGCTAAACCGATTTGGAAAGTACCTGTTTTTAATGCCTTAATTTCTCCCTGCCACCGCACCGAGTAATTGTCTGTTGCCAGTTTCTCGTTAGGCGAATAGAGTGTCCACATGAAATCGATTTGCTTATCGGTTCTGATTAACGTGGGATTGCCGGAAAGATCGGTTGTGTTAAAATATTCACCAGTTAATCCTTTTCCGTTTTTCGAACTGAGAAATGTAGAATCAATTACAGTATATTTTCTATTTTCCCTAAAGCTCCCCTGGGTGTAATTAACCTGGGTTAAATTTCCTGCCCTGGATTTTATTCCATCTAAAATGCTGATTTTGCCTTGACCGGTTCCACTGTAGCCTCCTAAACGAGCCTCTACAGCATCCTCTCCCAATACCAGGATATTTTTTGGTTGCTTTAGGGGCAATATATTTTGATTATTCTTTAGCAGTACAAATGATTCTAAAGCTGATTTTTTAGCCAAATCTTTAGCTGAGAGATCAGTGAGCGACGCTTCTGCCGCTTTTTCTGAAACATAGGGATCCTCGAACAAGCCCAGTTCGAACTTAGCCCTTAAAACCCTCGAAACGGCATCATCAATACGTGCCTGTGGAATACTTCCATCTAAAAAAGGTGGTTTAAAAAGTTTATAATGCTCGTACTCTACCTGAAAAATAACATCCAGTCCTCCGTTTAAAGCCTGCACAGTAGATTGCGCATAGTTTTTTGAAGTGTTATGCAATACATTGGCACCACCTACTGCGCCCGCATCGGAGATAACAAAGCCTTTAAAACCCCAATCGTGCTTTAAAGTTTTGGTTAAAAGCCAGTAATTCGAAGTTGCAGGTGTTCCGTCAACACTGTTGTAAGAAGTCATTACCGAACGGATACCTGCCTTCTTTACCCCTTCTTCAAAGGCCGGAAAATGTATTTCTCTCAGAAACCTTTCTGTTTTTTGAATCGGGTAACTGTCTCTGCCACCATCACCAACATTGGCAATAAGGTGTTTTGGTGTAACCACAACGTTTTCCTTTTCGATGGCATTCATAAAAGCAAGGCCCATCACTTTGGTTAGATAGGGATCTTCACCGTAAGTTTCTTCCACACGCCCCCAACGCACATCATCGGCCATGTTTATTACTGGCGCCAATACATCTCTTATGCCCCTAACCTTGGCCTCGTGTGCTATTCTTTTACCAATACTGGCCATGGTTAATGTATCAAAAGTAGCGGCTAAGCCGATCGACTGTGGAAAAGCTGTTGCATTTTTTCGCACCAAACCATGCAAAGCTTCATCAAACACCAACATCGGAATACCAAGCCGGGTATGGTTAACTAGATAGCGTTGTAACTGGTTAACCTTTTTAGCGAGTGTAAAAGCGTTCTCGGTGGTATTGTAACTTAGCAATTGCTGGGCTTCGCCTGCCCCGCCCGATTGTGCACTAATTTGGAGACCAAAAATTCCGTTTTTATAATGGCCTTTTGTTATTCCATCAACATCACCCGGCACCATAAATAACTGCCAGAATTTTTCTTCCGGCGTCATTCTCGATACCAGGTCTTTCACCCTTAAATCGATGCTGAGTTTTGGATTTTTATAGGGCGGTGTTTGTACGGTTTTCTTTTGCCCATAAACACCAGCCGAGAGTAATAATGCCGAAAGTAAAAAGGTATTTCTTTTAAGGTTAAACATCACTATTCAGTTTCGGGTGTAAATGAAAATGCCAAGGCAATTTTTTCGTCGGTTTTCGGAAAGTCGAAATGTACTTTACCATCAACCAGTTTCCATTTTATTTTTTGGTTATTGTTTACAAGTGTAATGGCTGTTCCTTTTTTAGGAATACTGCCCTTCCATGAAATTTCTTTAACAGGATTATTATCCAATAAACTGATGCCATAAACAGTTTTACCATCTTTACTTTGCGTAAACCAGTTTTGTCCGTCATGATAGTTTTTGGTTATCCTTGTGCCATATATTGCAGCACCATTTTTGGCAGTCCATTGTCCTACTTCGTCTAATCGGGCAATAACATTATCGGGCAAGGTACCATCGGCTTTAGGACCAATACCCAAAAGCAAACTACCACCTTTGGCAACGATTTCTACCAGTTTATGCACTACTTCGCGCGCAGGCTTATACCTGTCGTTCGCAACAAAACCCCATGCCCCGCCTAACGTCATGCAGCTCTCCCAGGGATAATCTAACTGTGTTTCAGGAATTTTCTGTTCTGGTGTCTGGTAATTTTCGAACTGACCATGTACAGTACGATCTACTATGATTAATCCGGGCTGTGCTTTTCTGGCATCGGCAGCAATTTTAGGCATATCAATATCCTGACTCCAATCGGGAATAGGTGCTCCCCACGAAAGTACTTCTTTGTTCACACTTGCGCGTGGACGTACCCAACCACCATCTAGCCACAAAATATCGATGCTTCCGTAGTTGTTCATCAACTCCCCAATTTGGTTTTGGGTAAAGCTTTTAAACTTATTCCAGCGCCATGGGTTCTTTCTAATGTCGTAATTGTTGTTTCTATTGGCTGTGGCATATTTATCCCACCAATAATATTGCGAGTGCCAGTCGGGCTTAGAAAAATAAGCGCCAATCATGAAATTTTCTTTGCGGAACGCATCGAATACATATTTGGCTACATCCTTTTTAGGATTATTGGCAAAAGGACCTTTGGCAATGCTAAAATCAGATTCTTTAGTATCGAACATGGCAAAACCATCGTGGTGCTTGGTGGTAAATACCAGATATTTCATGCCCGCACTTTTACCAGCTTTGGCCCATTGTTCGGGATTAAATTTTGTTGGGTTAAACTTTTCGCTAAAACCCCAATACCATTTTTTATAGTCTTCGTATTTAATCGTACTATCTCTATCTATCCAATCCTCAGAGCAGATCGACCATGATTCGATAATGCCGGGTACTGCATAAAGTCCCCAGTGAATGATCATGCCGAATTTTTTATCCTGCCAAGATTCGAGCTTTTGTTTAACGGCAGCATCTTTAGGCCACTCGTAAATTTCCGATTGTGGCATAATATCGTTCTGCTGGGCAGAAGCGTTAAGTACAATAAGAACAAAACAGAAGAGGAAGTAAATTTTTATTTTCATTTGTGTATTATTTGTTTTGCAATGATGATAAAACCATCATTAAGTATAAAATGTCCTGGCCAATAATTGGCCAGGATTAATCAATTTTTGTTACTCTTTTTATTTATTATTATCTATATCCATTCACATAAAACCCAGTAGAAACATAATATGATCCAAGATTCGTACCTCCATAATTACTGACTAAAACTGGTGATGAGCCTCCTACTGAAACATAAATTGGGGCTTCTCCAGGAGCAAGGTTAGCCGTTAGACTATAATAGCCTGGAGAAATCATTACTTGATTATTACTTTGTGCTAAACCGAGGTTGCCTGAGGCAACGTAGCCATATGTGTTATTAAAATTTATTCCACCCCTTATCAAGCCAGATGTAGATGTGTTATTCACCATTATTGATACTTTAGGAAGTGCGTACAAATAACTAATTGCATAAATATCCCAAAAACTAAATCCATTCCAACTATTTAAGGCTGTACCACCATTCATTACCGAAGAGGCGTCTGGATTGACACCGCTGTTGGGAGACGACCCAACCCCTAGGGTATTTGACTCTCCCATTCCATACCAGTTCGTGTGCCTAAAACCAAGGCAATGCCCTATTTCATGCACGAGGTTATATTTTTTTTGACCAGACAAAACCGTTGAAGGTTGCACATAAGCAGAATTAACTACAACATTGGGAAAAGGGTTACCATTTAAAGGAAGGCCAGCAGCCGCAATAACATCTGACGGTAAATTCAAACCGCTAGTTGGAGAAATATTGCTTAGGCGAACCGTTATATCTGCTGAAGAACCTGTCACCAGTGACAATCGTATATTACTGTTTTGCAGATCATTATACTCTCCAATTGCCTGTGATACTTCTGTTATCCAATCCAGGTCACCTCCATTATTTGGCATTGAGGCATCAATTCTAATCGTGATGTTTTGTTGTTTGGCTATATCTATCAAATTGCTCTGGCTTTGAATTACCTGTCTGGATGTTACAGATAAAGAATGTTTTGGAATTAAAATATCTCCTTCTATTAAATAATAAGTAGCTAACTCAATAGTTCCAGTTGTATCGTAACCCAATTTTTTTAAATAAGTCAGATCACTTAAACGATTATCTTCAGATTTTAGGGGCGGCACATTACTCTTTTTACACCCATTAATAGTTACAAAGAATAAAACAACGCAAATTACTTTTAAGAGAGTTTTCATAATTTTGATTTAATTAAACGTTAAAAATTATTAGATATTTGATTTTTTTAGCTCATCAGATTTTGTTTAGCCATGGCAATTAAATTAATAAGTAGGATATCTTTTTCATGAGTATGCTATCTTAATCTTTTTTCATTTTAATTTTTTCGATTTGATAAGCGCCAATATTTCTGCCTTGAGTCTGGCCATTCTCAATAGCTGGCCGATAATGAATACCTCCATAAAGCCTGCTAATAGCGGCCTCGTTAGCCGCCTGGTTAAAAGAAGTGAAGCTCCGCACGGGTAATCCAAAATCGGTCTCAGTATTATCCTGAAACTTAAACTTATCACCAAATATTTTAGTAAGCACACATGCTGCAGCAGTTGAAGCTACACTATGCCCGCTTGGATACTCAGGAAAGGGTGGTGTTTGCAAAATTGGCCTCCAGTTTTCGTCTATATTGGCATTTATGAATGTTTCTGGCCTGATGTAATTACTACGGTATTTTTCGTCCCAGCAACTTATAAAGGCATCAAACAGGGCTATACAGGTAGAAGTATAGGCCGAACTACTTTGCATATAATTAAAGTTTTTCAATCGGCTGGCAATACCAGCTATTGAAATCCAATGTGCTCCTGGCGATATCTTTTTCGTTGCGTAGTTCATATGCCCATTCAGATTTAAAAAGAATGGATTACAATCCCAGAATTTGGCAATGTCAAGCTGTTTTTCATCCAGGTTTTTACCGACCGTGTAAACTTCATTTGCATTGATATAAAAAGCACTGTTTTTATCTTTACTGTAAAGAGGAGGGGCAGTAGGTTTAAACTGATCGGCAGTTTTCATAGCAAGAGGCCTTATTCTATTCCAATAAGGTTCTACAGCTGCCATATAACCAGGAGGTGTGGGAGCCCAATTACCTTCTTGTTTTACTAAACTATATCGCCTTAATTTCCGTGTTTCTTTATATTGATCCTGATCCACCCACTTTAGAACCGTATCAGAAACCATTTTACCATACAAAATTGAATTTTGCAATATAGTATCAGGATAGCCTTTAACCTTGTACCATGAAAGTATGCTGTTTAAACTATCTAAGGCAACCTGCTCTGAAAAAACAAGCCTTTTTCCGATCTGCCAGTAAGCATATGTTGCAGCAACTGAATAGCTGATCTTCTTTTTATCTGGATTTGGAATTCCATTAAAGTTATTCAACTGCCCTTTTAAAGACAAAAACTGACGATTATTTTTAACCTGAATTTCATAGGCAGCAATATTTGCATAAACAAATATCCTACTGGCAACCGGAGGAGAAAATATATCACTAACAATAATATCAGAAAGTGCCTTTTGTGATCTGTGTAAGGGCAAAGGATCATTTTCACTTTTATGCCATTGTGCATTGGCACTCAATGTAGTACTGAAAATAAACAAAAACAAATATCTCTTCATGATGTTGGTTTTAATTATTAACTTTTAGAAGTTCAACCTGATCATTATTTTTAACTACAATGATTTTTTTTGTACCTTCTTTAATTTCAATCATATTTCTAACGTCGCCATCGATATATAATCCTGAATCATAAGGAGCTAATGGTTTAAAATCACCTTTCCCATTTCCAATTAAAAGTAATCCTAAACTGGCATCTGCCTGACCAAGCTGTACCCTGTAAGGATAAAAATTGCCTGCCAAAAGAATATCATCTTTTCCGTCCTTATTAAAATCATCTACAACAATGCCCCATGTTCGCGAAAACTGTGCTTCAATCGGGAGTGATTTGATCGTAAATTTTCCAGTTCCATCATTTAATAAAATAGATGTTTCGAGTTTCTTACAGAAAAATTTTTGACTTTTGTCCAACTGCTCAGGTTTAAATAGCTGATCTATTGTTATATCTGAATAAGCACTATAATTTAAAAATCGCTTTTTTAACTGCACCATCTGATCGAGCAGCTCATCTCTGGATGCCATTGGATAATTTTTACCCTGAATATAGTAGCACATAATCGGATCTATTACCCCATCGCCATTAAAATCTGAGGCATAAATGGTTAATGGTTGCTGATCATTGGCTTTAAACTGATTATTGAGACCACAATTTCCCACGATAAAATCAATGGCACCATCATTATTTACATCAATAGGTACAATTTTACTCCACATGCCATCTGTATTTTCCAAACCAGACGCTTTGTCGTATTGTAAAATTCCATGATTATTTTTAAATTTCTTTAATGGCATCCAATCTCCTCCAATTAACAACTCAGGATATCCATCAGCATTCAAATCCTGCCATACAGCCGTTACAGTCATCCCAACATACTCTAATTCAGGAGAAACTTCTTTTGTTACATCAGTAAATTTTACAACCCCACCTTTTGAATCATTGCGTAATAAATAACTTTTACCACATAAAGGGAATGATCCAGGTTTACTCATACCTCCAACAAAAACATCTAAATCTCCATCTTTATCGTAGTCGGCAATACCGATTGCCTGTTTACTACTCCACATTTTGGGTAACGCATCATTTACCTTAGTAAATATTCCCTTTCCATTATTTAAATATAACCGATCCTGATATTCAGGAGCATTTTCATCATATTCATTTCCACCACTAACTACCCACAAATCCTGACTCCCATCACCATTTGCATCAAAGAAAATAGCATTAACATCTTCACTGGCTTTATCTTCATCCCAAGGTTGGCTTGAGCTCTGGCTATAATTTCCTTGCTTATTTCCTAAAAACAACCGACCAGACTGTCCAATTGCACCACCAATAAAAACATCCATTACACCATCCTGATTAACATCAGCTTTGCACAAAGCAGGCCCATATTTGGATAACTGATAAGGTAACAGGGTTTCACCTTTGAAATCAACAAAGTCGTTTTCGGTATGTTTAAATTTTAATCCCGATTCTGTTGTACCATCAACAAATAGTGGTTTTACCTTAACAATATTTGTTTTTTTATCAATAGCCTCTTCCTGACTAATGGTTAATGTTTGATTTGCTTTTACATGCTCCATCAAACTTTCCCTGCCATCTGGCCAGATAATTTTCACATAACTGAGGTTGGTATTTTTGCCTAAACCAAAACAGATGCTTTGATCTACACTGGATTGATAACCCCTAACTACATATTTTTCCTGATACTGCAGATTATCGGTTGTTTTAACATAAATTTTAGCACCTATTGCTGCTGTATTTAGTCCTGCTCCTTTAAGGTTAATCTTTAAATAATTTGGTTTTTGTAGCTCTAAATTATTCTTATACACCATTACCGGCGAGTTGATGTTGCAAACGATCAAATCCAGATCTCCATCATTATCTAAATCAGCATAAGCAGCACCATTTGAAACTGAAGGTGCAGATATGCCCCACTCGACTGTTTTATTGGTAAAGGTCAGATCGTGATTATTAGAAAAAATATAGTTTGATATTTTATTAGAAGGCATTTTTTTCACCAAATCGAAAGTCTGGAATTTTAAACTACCTTGTTTTAGAGATTCTTTTTGTGCGTTGGCAACTGTGTATTTAAGAAAATCCATATCTGTAAAATCTCTTAAATAACCATTGGAAACAAATAAATCTTTCCAGCCATCATTATCGAAATCGGCAAATAAAGGTGCCCAGCTCCAATCGGTATTAGAAACACCAGCCAGCTGACCGATTTCACTAAAACGTAAACTACCATCTTCTGCAAGCCCTTCATTTAAATGAAGCATATTCCTCATTTGCTGTTGATAATAACCGCTGTCGATTAGCAAATGATACTGGTCATATTCATCTGGTCCCTTAAGTAACTTTTGTCGATGATTATCTTCGGGTAGCATATCAAGCGTGATAATATCCGGGCGGCCATCGTTGTTATAATCGGCAATATCCGATCCCATTGAATATTTGGAGATATGCTTAATAGATTTCCGGATACTTTCTGAAAAAGTGCCATTCTTATTGTTCATATAAAGGCAATCCTGCTCGGTATAATCACTCGAGGTATAAATGTCAGGCCATCCATCGTTATTTAAATCGCTTACAGCAACACTTAATCCAAAATTCAAGGCATTATTAATTATCCCGGAGGTTAATGTAACATCTGTAAAATGAAATTGATTGCCTTTAGAATCATTTCTAAATAAACGATTCCCGAATTTCATATTGGGTGTAGAACGAACTTTTTTGGTATTTAAAAAGGGTTTATAGGTTTGGTTAGAATGATTTAGTAAAAACATATCTAAGTCACCGTCATTATCATAATCAAAAAATGCAGCCTGGGTAGACTGAGTTCCAGGCGCATCCAAACCATAGGCCTCAGCCATTTCTTTAAAAACTGGCACGCCACTTTTTACTCCCTGATTAATAAATAGTTCATTTTTAAGCTTGTTATCTGGAAATTTACCAGAATGACAAACGTATATATCAGGCAGCCCATCTGCATTTACATCAGCAATACATACTCCCGTTGCCCAGGTACCGTTTCCACTTACATGAGCCTTATTGGTAATGTCTTCAAACTTTAAATTGCCCTTATTAAGGTATAATTTATTATCTACCTCATTGGCTGAAAAAAAAATGTCGGGTAAGCCATCGCCATTAAAATCTGCCACACCAACCCCCGATCCATTATACAAATATTCATAATTCATAATATGTAACGAATCGGTTTCGACTACTTTATTTACAAAATCAATATTGGTTTCCTTTGCAGATAATAAAGTAAATAAAGGCGTTTGGCCATTGGCATTTTTAACAACAAACGCCAGCACTGAGAATAGAAGTGCAGATAACCACATTGTTATTTTCATGATAATTTTTATTAGATCAGGCCAAAAAATTAAACTACACTATTCTTTGTAAGTCTACTTACTTTAAGACAATTTGTTCATCATTCTCTTTATAAGGCAAAAACACAAGTAACATAGTCAGCATCTCGTCGGTAGATTTCATATCATTTGCTGAGTAAACGTTTCGTGGTGGACTACTGGGATTATGAGGATTTTCCTTAGTATTGTCATATGTACCCTCTATTGTTAATATGGAGCCTTTCGGAATTTTCACCAATTTTTTAAACTGGTATATTTCCTGCCATCTAAAATCCCAAGAAGGGATGGAAACAAGCTGTATGGTATCTTTTTTAGGTGTAACGGCGTATGATTTAAACACTTTACCCAAATAATGCATATGAGGCCAAATATATAACAGAGATTGGTCTTGTGGAGTGGTAATTTTTAGTTCAAACTTCCTTACCGAATCAGCTGGAATAAAAAAATAAGGCTCAATAGACTTTTCGCCTACACCCGCCGATCCTAAACTAATTACCTCAACCTTTCTTTCAATTGGTGCTTTCTTAAAAAAGAAATTTACACCCGAAATATTCTCTTCTTCTTTTGAAACCGGAGCATAATGTATGGTTAACAATATGACACCGCGCTTTGGCATAACCCAGCCAAAGTTATTGGGATAAGATTCGTAAGAGGTGCCTGGAATCCAGCCCCCATAATAGGTCATCGTTTTTTTAAAGGGGAAATATTGAGAATACTTGGTTCTATCGTCTTCTGTTAAATTCAAAAATTCAGCTCCCTGGTTAATGTCTACATCACTAGCCACAGGGTGAATAGCAAAGTTGGCATGGTGCACAACCTTCTTATTGGACGAAAAAAACTCTATTGCTTCTACATTTTTTTCTGTACCAATATCAAAAGGGATTTTAAAAACGATAAACCGTTCTTTGTTATCGCCTAATACTTTAAATGCTGAGGTTGTTTTTAAAACAAGGTCAGGTTTTCTTGAATACTGAGTGCCTTCTATATATGTTTTAACAGCAATTTTTGGTATTTCACCTGCGTCGCCCATCGGCATTTTAGCATCAACCCATTTAACTATGATTTGCTTTTCTTCATTGGTTAAAGATCTATCGTTCTTAAATAACCGATAGTGATTATCTGGTTTCCACGGTGGCATGTAACCAGACTGCGTTACTTTTTTTATAAAAGAAGCTCTTTTTGCAACATCTTCATAGGTTAATAATGAAAATGGAGCCGCTTCACCAGGCCTATGACAGGACTGACACTTATTCTGAATAATGGGTGCAACATCTTTATAGTAAGTTATTTTTTGGGCTTTTGCACTATTCAAAATAGATAATACACCCATTACAACAGCAATACTTTTTAATAATAGTAAAGATTTCAGACTCATTATATATCGTTAATTAAGCATCCAACAGGGATCGTTTTTTTAAATGTTTGTTTGCCGTTTATTTGGTCTTTTATAGCTTGTTCAAGGTATTTTTCTGTAATTACCAGCCGTTTTTGACCGAGTGAGGATGCCCAGTTGTCAATTAATCCACTGTACATTATAACTCCCATTTTATTTATTAAAAAAACTTCGGGTGTGGTGGTAGCACCTAAATATTTTGACAATTTCTTATTCCGGTCTGTTAATAAATCGAAGTTGATACCATATTCGTTTTTGAGCTCAGTTATATCTTTTAATGAATAGCTGTTACCTGGGATCACGCCATAAAAATTAATCTGTTTATTGGCGTTTTGAAGTTTTACCAAGCCAGGCAAATAATTTTTGCATAAAGGACACTCAGGGCTTAAAAATACAATAACTATTGTTTTATCTAGATTAATACGGCTTTCTTTTCCGCTTAAATTTACCAATTTGATTGTCTCTATTTTGGTAGCAGATACTAGATTTCCCTGGGCTTGAATCCATAAAGGAACAAGAGCTATCGTTAAGAAAAAAATCAGTCGAGAAAAAACATTAAATAATTTCATTGCTTTTAATTAAAAAGAACCCTTAATAAAGCTACTAAGGGTTCTTTTAATTTAGTGATTATTTTTTATCCCACCAAACGCGACCAAAGGCATCGTTTGGTCCGCTTCCAAAATCAGGATTTTTAGCCATTTCGGCAATAGCTGCCTGCTGATTTGCATAGTTTAAATTGGTAGTGCTTAACAAATCAATACCTGCTCTACGTGCTAAAACAAGTGGTGTACCGTTTGCTTTCAAGTCAGACCAAGCTAACACTGATGTAGTATTAGGAAAACCTGTTCTTTTCCACCATGCCCATGCTTCTAAAGGTTGTCTGAAAAAATCAAGATAAGCCTGACATGCAATTTGATCAGTTGCTTTAGTTGCATCGAATTTAACGCCCACTTTGTTGTAGTAGGTATCAATGGCAGGAGTGGTTACTGCGTTAAAGTTTGCTACCTTGGCGTCAACAGCTCTATCGCTATAGAATTGAACTGAAGCATAAACTCCATTTTTATACCAGGTTTCAGCCACATCTGTGGTAACACCACGAGCTGCAAGGTCTGCACGCAAAAAGCAATACTCAGCATAAGTTAAAACAGGATAAAATCCTTTGCCTGTACCAGCACCTAAGCCATCACTTTCATTAAAGTTAGGTGTAAATAATCTGTGCTGCAATTGCGATAAATTGTTAATAGATGCATACAATGGTGCATTTGCAGGTAATTTAGCTTCATCAGGGCTGGTAAAACTACCCACATAATTTCCTGCTGCATTTGGACGATAGAAGGCCGATAACCTCGGGTCGCCTTTTGCTACCATAAAATCCAATACAGGTTTACCTGCTGCAAAATTTGCAGGGCTAAAGTTACCGCCACCATCTGCATAAGATGGGCCAACTTTAAGCATCCATGAATCATTAACACCCGACATTTGCACCGGATCAGCTAATACTTCTGTAGCAATTGCTTTCATTTTGGTAGGATCTACCTTAATTAAGCGTATGGCTATTTTTAAACGTAATGCATTTGCTGCTTTAGCCCAAAGTGTAGCATCTCCATTAAAATAAGGATCATTTCCTCCAAGGCTGATCTGCCCGGCTGCATTGCTTTTTAAAGTAGTTACTGCTGCTTTTAATTCGGCATCAACCTTTGCAAATATCGCCTGTTGGGTATCGTAAGCTGGCGTTGTAGTACCGCCATATCTCGCCTGAAAAGCCTGAGCGTAGGGAATACTTCCGTTAATATCGCTCACGTAGAATGCGTAATACGATAAAAGTATTTGTGAAATTGCTTTCATGTTTACCCTGGCATTTTTATCAGCATCAGGCATCGCTTCAATATTTTTTATTGCATCGACTAAAGCCGGACCTAATCTGCCATAAAATATTTTACCGTAACGGGTGTTGAATTGTGAGCCAACATTATTAAAGTTTAACCCATTTCCTGTACTCAACGTAGCATATTGCATCCATAAATTGGACGCACGGTAAACATCCGCAAAATACTCGAAATCGTCTTGCGAACCCACTGCCGCACGAAGAAACTGATCTTCGGGTTTAACTTCGTATAACGTAGTAGGGTTCAAATTTGCCTCTACAAAGCTCTCCTTTTTACAGCCGCCCGCTACAAGCAAGCCTGAAACCATCAGGAAATATATTTTTGTTTTATTTATAGTCTTCATATCTGTATTTCTTTAATAATTAAAACGACGCCCTGATATTAAAACCTAAACTTCTAACCAAAGGCCAGCCACCATATTCAGCAAAAGCACCTGCTCTATTGCTAAAAATACTTTCAGGATTAATACCATCCTTCGCTGTTTTATACAAATAGGCGATATTTCTACCTGTTAAATTTAAGCTTAAAGTATTGATCTTTAATTTACTTAAATATTTGCTAGGCACGTTGTATCCTACAGTTATCTCGCGAAGTGCTACCCATGAATTTTCAAATACTGAATACTCTCTGATACCACTTGACCATTGACTTAAGTTTTCATAATAAGCATAAGCCGGAATTGGCTTTAACAAACCTTGTTTAACCGCATCGGCATAAGTCATTCCACCTAAATCTACTCCATTAGCTTTTAATCCATCGTTTAATACACCATCCGGAATAATACCATCATGCTGTACCATGCCGTTCGCATCCGTATAAGTTACACCACCTGATGCTTCATCTCTACCAAAAAGTGAATTCGCAAACGAACCATTAGCAGATCCATATTGATGGGTTCCTGAAGCCATTAAACCTCCAATTTTTGCATCGATCTGAAAACCTAACGTAAAGTTTTTATAAGATAACTCTTGTCTGGTACTTGCAAGATAATTCTCCATCATAGTACCTAAATTTTTCTTAGTACCGTCATAATCCTGAGATCTTACAAAAGTGTAATAACCACCAGTGGTTCCATAACCTGTATTACCCAATACTTTTTTGCCGTTGCTTGGGCTGGCAATTGGATTGCCGCTTGCATCTTTCTTTTGATAATATGAAAAAGCAGAACCCGTAATCAATGAGCCATATATTTCGCCTACTCTGGCAACCGAAGTGATATCGTTACCAAAAGCTAAATCCAGGTCGTAGTTTTCAACTCCAGGTGCCAATTCTATGATTTTGTTGCGGTTACGTGTAAAAGTAACTGAGGCATTCCAGTTAAAATCTTTTGATACGATTGGCTTTCCAGTTACTAAAACTTCAATACCTTGATTTTGGATGTTACCTGCATTTAAAGCTTGTGAATTAACACCAGATTCTTGTGGCAAAGAAAAACTCAAAATTTGGTTATAAGAATTTTTCTTATAATAAGCAAAATCAATGTTGATACGGTTCTTTAAGAATCCTAAATTGGTTCCAATTTCCAGTTCCTTGGTTAACTCATTCTTTAAATTGTTGTTTTTAAGAATATTGTCGCTAAACCCATAAACCGATTGGTTACCGCCATTCGCATTATTAAAAGTACCATCCTGTAATTTATAATACCCATCAGTATTAGTCTGCTGCGGTTTTGCTGATAATCCAGTAGCTGAGTATGTTGCCCTTAACTTACCAAAAGAGAGTATCGAACTATTTTTGAATGCAGGTAATTCGGTAAAGATCCACGACAAACCTACACTTGGATAATAGTATGAATAATTACCGTGACCATCTCTATAAGTGAGTGCCGATGACCAGTCATTTCTACCGCTAAAGTTTAAGGTTAACATGTTTTTCCAAGTAATATCACCATACAAATAAACCGCATCAGTACGCTCACCTAAGTTTGGATAGGCACTTGTTGATGCTGGATTAATTGAGTTTGCAATAGAATATACATCGGCAATTTTAAGCCCGCCATTGGTGTACGATCTGTTGTAAAAAGCAGAGTTACCAAGGTTTTTTTGATAAGTTTCCGCTCCTATTGAGGCATTCAATTCAAAATCATTTGATAACTGCTTACTTGCATTTAACAAGCCCTGAATACGATAAGATTTATTGGTATTTTGTGATATTTCATAATCGCCCCCCGAGAATGCAACACCACTACCTCTATTTTTTCTTTCGTAGGCAATATTATAAAAGTTTGTATTGGTTCTTACCAAAGCAGAAAGCCATGGAAGGATTTTGATATTTACATCAATATTGGCTAACAAATTATTTTCCTTTTGAGTTCTGTTATCATTTTCAAGTCCAAATGCAAATGATCCGATACCATAAGGATCGTAAAGATTACGATTGCTTGAGCCTAAAGCACCGCCCGTTACCGGATTGATATTGTTATTAATATAGGTACTTAAATCTACGTTTCTGGGTTTATAATAAGTAAATGCAAATAAAGGGTTATTCGCACTTCCTTGTCTTGCCGGATTTAATGAATTCGACATAGTATAATTTATACTCGCATCAACCGAAATTGCTTTTGAAATTACCCGGGTTACCCTAAGTGCAAACGCATCTCTTTTTAAATTATTACCAGGTAAAACACTTGAATTATATAAATTGGTATAAGCTAAACGATAGGTTGTGTTTTCATTTGCACCTTCAACCGATACGTTAGTATTGATAAACTTTCCTGTATTAAAATAATCTAATGGATTATTGGCTACCCATGGTCTAACTACCCCATCTAAATCCTTAACCATTCTTCCATCCAATTTAGGTCCAAAAGAATATCCACCTACATAATAACCAGCCTGCTGATCAACAACATCCATCCCATTTGCATCTTTTGCAAATACAGGTGAAATTCCACCTCCATACTCATTTTGAAGATCTACAAATTTATAAGCATCATCGAAAGAACTGGTTTGCGATACGGTTACGCCTAAACCCTTGGTAGCTTTACCCTTCTTAGAAGTAATAAGGAGTACACCACCCGCAGCTCTAGAACCGTATAGCGACGACGCAGCAGCTCCTTTTAATACACTAATGCTTTCGATATCATCAGAGTTAATGTTTTTCATGATGTTACCAAAATCTGCTGCATCACCCCATGAATCTGCTCCGGAAGTACCTTGATCAAGTAATATACCGTCGTAAACCACTAAAGGTTGGGTATTTGAACTTAAAGATGAGTTACCCCTGATTCTGATTCTCGAAGAAGATTGAGGTCCACTGGCACCCTGGTTAATCATAACCCCTGCTACCTTGCCTTGTAAAGCATTTACCACATTGGAGTTATTAGCCTGCGCTAACTCTGCACCACCTACAGCTGTTGCAGAATAACTTAACCTTTTTACTTCTTTTTTAACACCAAAGCCAGTAACAATAACTTCGTTCAGTGACTTGGAATCATCGTTCATAACAATAATTAGGTTAGCAGAAGCCGAAACCTCTTGAGTTACCAGACCTAAAGATTTAACAATTAATTTTGCTCCATCTTTAACGGTAAGGCTAAATTTACCATCCGCGTTGGTAGACGTTCCGTTTTGAGTTCCCTTTTCGAGGATACTTACTCCGGGGATAGGGCTACCAGCAGCGTCCTTTACCGTGCCGGTAACATTCTTTTGTGCAAAAGCTGTTATTGTTAAAAAACACAATAACAATATGCTTAAACACCTTAAGTACATTTTTTTCATAATTTATTTTGTTTAGTTAAGATTAGTTAAAATAATTTTCGAATTTAATTTCTCAGCCTTTTTGTTCTCTCATTTATTCTGGGGTTAGTTAAAAAAAATATTTATTTAGTTTAGTTTTAGTTAATCAAATAAGCTATTTTCTACCATTAAACTGGCCGCTGCCAATAATTCGGCCTCATTTGTTAATGTAGAAAACTTAATATCTGTTTGTTCGGCGATACGGGGAATACAAAACTCGTTTAGTGCCTGTTGTATTGGCGGGAGCAGCATTTTTCCGGCCTTAGCACCCTGCCCGCTTAAAACAATCCGTTCAGGATTTAAAATATGTATTAAAGTAGCCAACCCCTTGCCGATCTGAAATGCTGCATCAGCCAAAATAGAAATGGCTACAGGGTCTTGTTTTATAACCGCATGTAAAAAATGATCAACATGGCTTTTAGTTTCATCCTTAAATAAGGTTCTTAAACTAGTTTCTTCACCATTCATTACCGCAGCTTCTGCTTTTTGAACCATGACCAAAAGAGAAGTTTCTACTTCTAAACAGCCTCGTTTACCACACGAACATAAGGTATTTGACTCAGACAATGGAATATGACTAAATTCGCCAGCATAACCACTACTGCCCCTATATAATTTGCCGTTAATAATCAAACCTAAGCCCGTACCCAAGCCAATATTAACTACGAGCACATCTTTTAAGTTCCTTGCTTCACCAAAATTTAATTCTGCCAGCGCGATCAAACTCGAATCGTTATCGATATAAACAGGTAAGTTTAATTGTTTAGATAAATAATCCTGCAAGCTAATATCGCCTTCAACCTGCATAAAAGAATAGTTTACGCCACGCTCTGCATTAACAAAGCCCGGCATCCCTATCCCTATACCTAACAAATACTCCTTGCTAATGGTCGATTTTGTTATACAATCATCAATAAAAGCTATTAACCCATCCACACTTTTACCCTCAGCCATATCTAAATCAATGGTCTGAGTAGGCAAAACCTGATGGTTTGACAAATCATATATGGTTAACTGGGTGGTTAACTGATCCATGGCTACAGCTATTATGTACCTTTTATAATTAGGGTTCAATAAAAAATTCAATGCGCGACGTCCCCCTGTTGAAGGGGCTAATCCTTGCTCGATAATTAAACCATCCTCCATTAAAGCATTAACAGTGGAGGTAATCAGCGGCAAGCTTTTCTTTGTGCGTTTACTTAAATCAGTTAGGGACGATTTTTTTTTATAGTAAAGCAGCTTAATGATGTCGGCTCGTAATCTTTGTGCTTTCTTAATAGTTGCTGACATTTTACATTTGGTTTACATAAAATTATAAAAAAAAATAAAAGAAACGAAATCTTTTTAAAAAAATTAAAAAGAAATCCAATTATTAGCATTTTATCATTTCAACTAATCGTTAATTAATTTGAAACAATAAAACAATCACATAGGTAAATACCCACTCAGATTAGCTTCCAAGCACTATTTTAGCTAACAAGGGAAGCAGCGATCAAAAGATACGAGTTAAGCGTAATTCGTATTATTAATGACTCTAAGAAAAAAAGGTGATTTTGGCACAAAAAAAAAGCCTGCATAAAATGCAAGCCTTAAATGAGTTAATTAAAAATGGTTTAATGAATTCCCATAAACAATCTGCTCCACCTTATTTTATGTAAGAAAGAAGCTGTACTATCCCAGCTCATCCAAACAAACAGGGCTTTACCAACAATATGATCTTCGGGCACAAAGCCCCAGTAACGAGAGTCAGCAGAGTTATGGCGGTTATCCCCCATCATCCAGTAATAATCCATTTTAAATGTATAACTAGTAGCTGGCTTATCGTTAATAAACCACTTACCGTCTTTTTGCTCTACCTTATTGCCTTCGTAAGTTCTGATGGCGCGATAATAAAGTGGCATTGTATTACTGTCGATCTGCACCGTCCATCCTTTTACCGGAATTTTAATCGGACCAAAATTATCACGATTCCAAACTCTCTTCGGATCGTTAGGAAAAACCCCACCCGGAACTTCTCCAGCCGGATCGGGACTTAAAGTTACCGATTTTACAAAATCCAGTGCTTTCAGTTTATCTGCAATTTCTGATGAGGCATCAACAATATAGGTGTTGTCTGCCACTGCAGGAGTATTTCCGAGGTTCAGTTTAAATTCATCCAGTGCCGAATAATTAAAATCCATTGTTTTAAATTCGATACGATATGGCATCATGCCTGTATTTTTTAATGGTTCGGCTTTACCATTTATGCTGGCAATACCGTTACTCATCGAAATTACATCGCCCGGAATACCGATACAGCGTTTAATAAAATTCTCGCGTTTATCAACAGGCCTATCTACAATAGTGTAAGTGCTGCGTACCTGCTCGCGTCCCATGCTCCGAACCAACTCGTAATAACTGGCTACCTGATTTTCTACTGCAACAGTATCACCTTCGGGGAAGTTGAAAACCACCACATCGTTTCTTTTAATTTTTGATAAACCCGGTAAACGGTGGTATTTCCATTGAACGCCATCCCAATATGCTTTGGTTGAAGTTGTTAAAGGCATGGTGTGGTGTGCGAAAGGAAAGGCAACCGGCGTCATTGGGATACGTGCGCCATAATTTACCTTACTTACAAAAAGGAAATCGCCGATCAGTAACGAACGCTCCATCGATCCTGACGGAATGGTATAAGCTTCGATAAAGAATACACGGATGATGGTTGCAGCTACTACAGCAAAAACAATAGCATCTACCCACTCGCGGGTTTTCGTTTTCTTCTTCTTAGTGGCATCTTTTTTTCTCTGCCAGAATTTATAATTCATATATCTTAATTTTGGTCTGCGATTTTATTTAATCGACTACCTGTTATCTGCATTTCCTTTGGTGTGATTTCACAGATTAAGCGATATCACAGATTTATTTAGCGATTTGATCTTTCAGCTTTAGTACCAGTCCTATTCAAAAATATCTGTAATACTGAAAAATCCTTTTTTATCTTTCACCCACTCTGCTGCCACCACTGCACCTAAAGCAAAACCAGCACGGTTATGTGCGGTATGTTTAATTTCTATTTCATCAACCTCGCTACTGTAAATTACTGTATGCGTACCAGGAATATTTTCAATCCTGTGCGACTCAATCAGTAATTGATCAGCTTTCGGAAACAACTCTACATCGGTTCCCACCACTTCATTTAACCACTCTTGTTTGCGTTCAAGATTTTCAACAATCCCCTCTGCCAGTGTAATGGCTGTTCCGCTTGGCGAATCCAGTTTCTGGGTATGGTGAATTTCTTCTACCTGCACCTCGTAAGCCGGATAATTATTCATCAGTTTAGCCAGTGTTTGGTTAAGTTTAAAGAACAGATTTACGCCAATACTGAAGTTAGACCCATAAAGTAAGGTATTGTTACTTTTATCGCAGTCATCTTTTACTTCCTGTAATTTGCCATACCAACCAGTTGTGCCTACAACTACCGGCACATTGGCATCAAAACAGGTATCAATATTTTTTAAAACCGAATCGGGTGTACTAAAATCGATAGCAACATCTGCAGCCTTTAAATTTTCGCGGGTTAAATCTTTCTGATTATCGATAGTTATTTTTAAAACGATTTCGTGACCGCGTTCGAGAGCAAATTTTTCTATAATCTGCCCCATTTTGCCGTAACCTAAAAGCGCAATTTTCATCTATATATTATATTAAAGGTGATTAAAAAGATCATCAATTATAAGCATTTTGTTGTTGGCAATAACATGATCGTTTTATTGAGATTAAAATGTGAGTGATAATTTGAGTGCAGGCGTGGCGTTGAAGCCGAACACCGTGTTCGTGTTGATCATTGTTGGCATGACTTTTACGGTCCCCAGATTATCATCGATGTTAAAGAAATGCAGTCGAGCGGCAACATAGGCATCAACAATATTGGCAAAATAAACCAAACCATAAGAGAAAAGCACAATCTGCCTGTTTCTTCTGTAAGTATCCTTACGTAAGGTTATTCCTGAAGTTGAATATCTGGCACCGAAAGGTCCATTAGGATCAGGTGTTCCATTATTCAAATCGCGATATTGAAGCTCTTTCAGCGATAAATTATACTGCTTGGTACTTTCGATATAAGACATGGTAAGCACCGTAATACCACCATAAATGGCTGCTATTTTGCCTCCTGTATAAATTTTTTGCCAAAACTGGCTTTTGCCAGCCCTGGTTCCATAACCATCGCTAAGTAATTGCATGTTGTACAGCTGTCCCCAGCCTGGTATAATCATCGATCTAAAAACCGCCTTTCTACCGGCAACTTTGCCGGGGTTAACGTATTTGGCTTTCATCGAATCCTGGCGGGTTACCGGCTGCTTTGCCCCTCCCTTACCAATTGGTACTACCACTTTCGTTTTTGTGGTATCAGCAGATTTTAATACAGTATCCTTTACCTGCGCACTTGCCAGGTTTACAATAAAAAATGTAAATAAAGAAAGCAGTATTAAAAGCTTCGTTTTTTGCATTACCAATCTAATAATTCTAAAATTCTGTTCAGGTCGTCGTCGCTCATAAATGGGATTTCTATTGCCCCTTTACCATTCTGGGTTACTTTTAATTTTACCCGGGTGGCAAATTTAGAAGCCAAATCGTCCTGTAGTTTTTGATATTGGAAAGAAACTGCCTTTACTTTTGGTTTGTCGGCTGCTTTTAAGGGTACATGCTGTAAGTTACGCACCAATTCTTCAACCTTCCGAACTGAAAGACCCTTTTCAAGGATTTCCTGGTGAATATACAACTGCCTGTCTACACCATCTACATTGATTAATGCTCTGGCGTGCCCCATTGAAATTCGCTGATCGCGGATAGAAGCCTGAATAGCGGGTGGAAGTTTTAACAGACGCAGATAGTTGGTTACCGTAGTACGGTTTTTACCTACCCGTTCGCCCAATTGCTCTTGCTTTAAACCCACCTCATCAATCATCCTTTGGAAACTCAAAGCCACCTCAATGGCGTTTAAATTTTCGCGTTGGATATTTTCAATCAATGCCATTTCCAGCATCTGCTGATCGTTGGCACTACGGATATAAGCCGGAACCTGAGTTAGGCCAGCCAGTTTTGAGGCCCTGAACCTACGCTCGCCCGAAATTAACTGGTATTTGTTTGCACCAAGTTTCCTAACGGTAATTGGCTGAATCAGCCCCTGCACTCTGATCGAATCGGCAAGCTCGTTTAAAGCAACCTGATCAAATTCGGTACGCGGCTGGTAAGGATTGGTTTCAACTTCTGTTAAATTTACATGACTGATATTGCCAACCTGCTCGGTTTCGCTTACAGCATTTACCTGCTGTTTCGGTGGATGAGCAGCTTCGCTATCATCTAAAAGCGCACTTAACCCTCTTCCTAAACCTGTTTTTCGCTGAAAAGATGTCATCTATAATTTATAAAGTTGCTGTTCCAATATTTTCTTCTTCTTTTAACAAGCCGTTCTTTTTTACAATTTCGCGGGCAAGGTTAAGGTAGTTAATGGCACCTTTACAGTTTGCATCGTGCATAATTACCGAAACGCCATAACTTGGTGCCTCACTTAAACGGGTGTTACGCTGAATAATGGTTTCGAAAACCAGTTCGTTGAAGTGTGTTTTAACTTCTTCTACTACCTGGTTCGATAAACGTAAACGCACATCGTACATGGTCAATAAAATACCTTCAATTTCCAGATCTGTATTTAAACGGTTCTGTACAATTTTAATGGTATTTAATAATTTACCCAAACCTTCAAGGGCGAAATACTCGCACTGTACCGGAATAATTACCGAATCGGCTGCTGTTAAAGCATTAATGGTAATTAAACCCAATGATGGAGAACAATCGATAATGATAAAATCGTACTGATCTTTAATTTTCTCCAAAACCGCTTTCATTTTATACTCGCGGTTGTTCAGGTTAATCATTTCAATCTCCGCACCCACTAAATCGATGTGCGCGGGTAATAAATCTAAATTTGGTGTATCAGTTTTTTGAATCGCCTGTAAAGGGTCGATATCATTAATAATACACTCATAAATACTATCTTTTATATTCCGGGGATCGAAACCGATACCGGATGTTGAATTTGCCTGTGGATCGGCATCAACTAACAAAGTTTTATATTCTAGTACGGCTAAACTAGCAGCCAGGTTTATTGATGAAGTTGTTTTACCAACACCACCTTTTTGATTTGCTAATGCAATAATTTTGCTCATCTATGTATCAGAAATTTACTTAACGTTTACTGGGGCTGTGTTATTTATACTTTTTAATTGGCAAAAAGTCCTATTTTTGCGTTGTTTACGGCCTTTTTCACAATCAGCTAAGATACAAACTATATGGCAATTTTAGCAACAAGCGCATTCGGGTTTTGAACATCTTATTAACAATTATCCATGATTACAATTATAGCCGCAACCAACAGGTACAATAGCAATACGTTAAAAGTTGCCAAATATTACCAAAAGCAACTAAAAGAAAAAGGTGCCAATGCTACAGTATTCAGTTTGGAGCACCTGCCTATTGACGTGCTTAATACTGATATGTACGGCAAAAGATCGGATGCTTTCCAAAAAATCCAGGATATGATTAATGAGACTCAAAAATTCATTTTCGTTATGCCCGAATATAACGGCAGCTACCCTGGTGTGTTGAAAGTATTAATAGATGCCTGCAATTTCCCGGATAGTTTTTACGATAAAAAAGCAGCTTTAGTGGGCATTTCATCAGGAAAATATGGCAACATAAGGGGCGTTGACCACTTTACAGGGGTTTGCCACTATATCCATTTAAACATCTTACCCTTGCGCCTGCATATCCCCAACATTAAAACAGAACTGGATGCTGAGGGGAATTTAATAAAAGAAGATACGATTAAGTTTACCAACGAGCAGATTGATAAGTTTATCAATTTTTAAGATTCTGTTTTTTCCACAAAAGGCACTAAATTCTACTGAAAGGCGCTAACTATTGAGCACTATCAGGCCATGTAATTTCATATATAAAATCTTATAACAATAAACTTTATAGCGCATTTTAGTATCAGCCATTTTTTTGCTTACTTGGCAGCTTAAAAAACAGGTATGAAAAAAAATATTTTAACGCTGATACTCTCGTTTATTTCGCTTTCAATTTTTGCGCAGGAAGGGTATTGGCAACAGCACCTTACCTATAACATTGACGTAACCTTAAACGATACAGAAAAATCGTTAACTGGTGCAGAAACGATTGTTTACAAAAACAATTCGCCTTCAACACTAGAATTTATCTGGTTTCATATATGGCCCAATGCTTATAAAAACGAAACAACGGCGCTATTTCAACAGCTAAAAAACGATCCCTCCCGAAAAAAGAAATTAAGTAAATACACTTATGGCAATCTGGAAGATCTTAGCTTTAAAATAAATGGAGCAGCTGCAAAAACAGAGGCACACCCCAATCCGCAATACATCGATATTGTTAAGGTATTGCTCCCGTCACCATTAAAACCAGGCGATTCGATAACCATCAATTCTGACTTTAAAGTGAAGCTGCCCAGCTATTTTTCTCGTTCGGGATATGCCGAAACCCAATTTATGGTTACACAATGGTACCCTAAACCCGCAGTTTTTGACAAAGATGGCTGGCACGAATTTCCTTACCTCGATATGGGCGAGTTTTACAGTGAATATGGCGATTACAGGGTAAACATTACCCTACCGGCAGCGTATGTTTTAGCCGCAACAGGCGTAATGCAAAATGCCGAAGAGCTCGAAATCTATAAATCGATAGGTGCAAGAAATAGCGCAAACAAGGAGGGGAAGCCGTTCCTTTATGAACCAAAAACCGGAACAAAAAAGATTAGTTATGCCATTAATAACGTACCCGACTTTGCCTGGTTTGCCGATAAAGACCTGGTTATCCAGTATGATACCGTAAAATTGGCCTCTGGTAAAATGATAGATGCTTTTAGCTATTACCACAATAAAAAGAAATCGCTATGGGTAAACAGTATCGATTATATTAAAGATGCAACCAGGAAATATAGCGAGTGGATTGGCGAATATGATTATCCGGTTGTACAGGCTATAGAAGGACCTAAAAATAATTCTAGTGGTGGAATGGAGTACCCTACAATTACTTTGATTACCAGCCCCGATGCAAAAGCAACAAGTTTGGATGCAATAATTACACATGAGGTTGGCCACAATTGGTTTATGAGTATGCTGGGCAGTAATGAACGCATGCATACCTGGCAGGATGAGGGTTTAAATACCTATTTCCAGTTTAGGTATGAAGCAGAGAAGTATAAGGCAAACTCGATTTTTGGGGATGCAATACCGGCACAGGTAAAAGAACTACCAACAGATAAATTTCAGGCAAGTATTTATAATGCTTTGTCCAGCATCCCGATGAAATCGGCTATTGAAACACCTGCAGCCAATTTTTCTACTTCTGATGAATATGGATTGATTTCTTATATGAAAACTGCACTTTGGTTATATTTATTAGAATCTGCAGTCGGCAGAGATAAAATTGATCTGGCGTTTAAAACATATTTTGCTCAATGGAAAAACAAACACCCAACACCAGAAGACATGAAAGCCTCTTTTGAAAAATCGCTGGGATCGAACCTCAACCAATTTTTTAAGATGTTACACACGGAAGGGCAGTTTAAATAATCCTTTTACAAACACCCTTTTTTGATAAAAACCCTTCCAAAACGGAAGGGTTTTTTTATGTCAAAAATTTTTCACACAGGCAAAAAACAACATAAACAACTATAAGTAAGCAACTTAAATAGATCAGCATTTTCAACGGCACAAGCTTTGGCATTAGCGATTCATCAATCATTTAAGTTATGACAATTATCCTGTTTCTAATCCTAATCCTGCTCTGCTGGGCAACTTACCTTTCTATCGATTGGTTTGAAAAAATCTGAACAACATGTTAGCACTATTTATCATCGCTATCGCCGTATTTATCTATATGATTTACGTGCTGATTAAACCCGAAAAATTTTAACCTCTAAAAGGGAATTTAAAACATTAAAAAATGAACACTGAATTAATTGGCATCATTGCCACCTTTCTGCTCACCTTAATTATTGCCATTCCTTTGGGTAAATACCTGGCTAAAGTTTTTGCAGGAGAAAAAGTTTGGACAGACTTTTTAAAACCGCTCGAAAACGCTATCTATAAACTTTCAGGTATCAACATTAAAGAGCAGATGAACTGGAAACAACAGTTAAAAGCCTTGCTAACCATCAATATCCTCTGGCTGGTTTATGGCTTTTTTGTATTGATATTTCAAGATAAACTGCCTTTCAATCCTGATGGCAACCCCGGCATGACTCCCGATTTAGCTTTTAATACCATTATCAGCTTTGTAGCCAACTGTAATCTGCAACATTATTCGGGTGAGAGTGGCGTAAGTTACTTAACCCAGCAGTTTGTACTGATGTTCCTGCAGTTTGTGAGCGCCGCAACAGGTATTGCCGCAGCAGTAGTAGTATTTAAAGCTTTCAGAGATAAAACTGCAACCCAATTGGGCAACTTCTGGGAGTTTTTTGTGAAGGCCATTACACGTTTGTTATTGCCTTTATCAGTTATAGTTGCTTTAATCTTAACTTTTAATGGCACACCAGCAAGTTACGAAGGCAAAGATCAATTCATTTCGATGCAGGGCGATACTGTAAATGTTTCTCGCGGACCCGCAGCACAAATGATAGCCATAAAACATCTGGGTACGAATGGTGGTGGGTATTTTGGTGCAAATTCTGCCCACCCATTCGAAAACCCGAGCTATATAACCAATATGGTTGAGGTTATTGCACAAACAATTATTCCTATAGCCATGATTATTGCCTTCGGTTATTTTATCCGCAGGAAAAAGCTGGCCTGGACCATATTTGGTGTAATGACCATTGGTTTATTTATGCTAATGATCCCAACCGTAACCTCCGAACTTGGCGGTAACCCTGCCATTGCCAAAATGGGCATTTCGCAGGCTACGGGTGCTATGGAAGGTAAAGAAGTAAGGCTTGGTCCTGCTGCAACTGCTTACTGGAGCACTTTAACTACGGTAATTTCTACCGGTTCGGTTAATGGTATGCACGACAGCACCATGCCACTTACCGGCTTATGGCAGCTGTTAGCCATGATGATTAACGCCATTTACGGTGGTTGTGGCGTAGGTTTACTAAACTATTTCATTTATTTAATTATTGCAGTATTTATTTCGGGCTTGATGGTAGGTCGAACACCCGAATTTCTGGGTCACAAAGTTGAGGCGCGCGAAATTAAGATTGCGGCACTCATAACCTTGTTAAGTCCCTTCTTAATTCTGGCCGGAACCGCAATTGCCAGTTATGTATTTACTAACCATGGTAATGCTGCCTGGGCAGTGCAACCTAAAGCCTGGTTAAACAACCCCGGGTTCCATGGCTTTTCCGAAATGCTTTACGAGGTAACCTCATCTAACGCCAACAATGGTTCGGGTTTTGAAGGTCTGGGTGACAATAACATTTTCTGGAACGTTTTAACCGGAGTAATTATTTTCCTTGGCCGCTTCTTACCAATTATTGGTCCAGTAGCCATTGCAGGTTTATTGGCAGGTAAAAAGTTCATCCCCGAATCGGCTGGTACCTTAAAAACAGATACCAAAACATTTGCACTGATGACCTTTGCCGTAATCCTGGTGTTAAATGCACTATCCTATTTCCCTGCCCTGGCTTTAGGTCCGCTGGCAGAATACTTTACTATGCTTAAATAGACTATGGTAAATGTAAGATGGAACATAACGCCTATCATACATCTTACATCCAACGCCTTACATCCATAAACAAATCAGTGAAATCACTTCATCTGTGCAATCACTTAATATAAATAAAAATGAAACCCAATAATAAATTGTTCGAAGCTGCTTTAGTGCAAACCGCATTAAAACAATCTTTCATCAAACTCGATCCACGGGTAATGGTACGCAATCCCGTTATGTTTACGGTAGAAATAGGCACCCTGGTAATGGCTTATGTTACGGTATATTCTTTTAACCATAACGAACAAGGCTCTGCGCTATACAATTTCTTCATCTTTTTAGTGTTATTGCTTACTGTTCTCTTTGCCAATTTTGCCGAAGCCATTGCCGAAGCCAGAGGTAAAGCCCAGGCCGATAGCTTACGTAAAACGAGAGAAGAAACACCGGCAAAGGTACTTTTAAGTAACGGAGCAACCGAAATCCGATCTTCCAGCCAGCTGCAGAAAGGCGATATTTTCATCTGCGAAACTGGTGATATCATTCCAACCGATGGCGAAATTATAGAAGGTATTGCTACTATAGATGAATCGGCTATTACCGGTGAGTCTGCACCCGTGATCCGCGAATCAGGAGGTGATAAATCATCTGTAACCGGAGGAACAAAAGTACTATCAGACGAGATTAAAGTTAAGGTAAGTACTGCACCTGGCGAAAGCTTTTTAGATAAGATGATTGCCCTGGTTGAAGGTGCTTCACGCCAGAAAACACCCAACGAAATTGCCTTAACCATTCTATTGGCCAGTTTTACACTCGTGTTCATCATCGTTTGTGTTACCTTAAAACCATTCGCCGATTATGCCAATACCCCAATCACCATTGCAGCTTTAATTTCATTGTTTGTTTGCTTAATCCCAACTACAATTGGTGGTTTATTATCGGCCATTGGTATTGCCGGAATGGACAGGGCTTTAAGGGCTAATGTAATTACCAAATCGGGCAAAGCAGTAGAAACCGCAGGTGATATTGATGTGCTGCTTTTAGACAAAACCGGAACCATCACCATCGGTAACCGTAAGGCCACTAACTTCTACCCTACTGCCGGTGTAATTATTAAAGATTTTACCGATGCCTGTGTACTAAGTTCTTTGGCTGATGAAACACCTGAAGGCAAATCGATTATCGAACTGGCTGCCGAACAGGGATTCAAAAGTTTAACTACGCCCGAAGGCTCAACCTTTATCAAGTTTACAGCCGAAACACGCTCAAGCGGTTTAGATACCAAAGATGGAAGGCGCATTCGGAAAGGTGCTTTCGATTCTATCCGCAATATGGTAGAAAAAGCCGGAAATGTATTTCCTTCGGATATTGAAGACCACGTAAAAAGTATTGCCACCAATGGTGGAACACCTTTAGTAGTGGCTGAAAATGAAAAGGCACTGGGCGTAATCGAATTACAGGACATTATTAAACCCGGTATTAGCGAGCGTTTCGAACGTTTACGTAAAATGGGCGTTAAAACGGTAATGGTTACAGGCGATAATCCACTAACTGCCAAATACATTGCCGAAAAAGCAGGTGTAGATGATTTTATAGCCGAGGCAAAACCCGAAGATAAAATGAACTACATTAAAGATGAACAAGCTTTGGGTAAACTGGTGGCCATGATGGGCGACGGTACAAACGATGCCCCTGCCCTTGCGCAAGCCGATGTTGGTGTAGCCATGAACAGTGGAACACAGGCAGCAAAAGAAGCCGGAAACATGGTCGATCTGGATAACGACCCAACCAAGTTAATCGAGATTGTGGAAATTGGTAAACAGCTGTTAATTACCCGCGGTACGTTAACTACTTTCTCAATAGCTAACGATGTGGCCAAATATTTTGCCATTGTACCAGCGCTGTTTATTGCTTCCATACCGGCATTACAAAGCTTAAATATTATGGGACTGCATACACCAGAAAGCGCAATCATGTCGGCTGTAATTTTCAATGCCATTATCATTCCGATTTTAATTCCGCTTGCTTTAAAAGGTGTAGCCTACAAACCAATTGGAGCTACGGCACTGCTCCGCAGAAACCTTTTTATTTATGGCATAGGAGGAGTTGTAGCACCATTTATCGGCATCAAAATAATTGATTTAATGGTAGGCATATTTATATAAACCTGTGTTCTCTATTAAATCTGAAAAATCATTATAAAAATCTGTGTAATCACATACATCATGAAAAAGTACATCATACAATCTTTACGCTTAACCTTAGTATTAATCGTATTATTATGCATCATTTATCCAATCGGAATTGCGCTTGCAGGTAAACTTGCAAAAGGAAACGGTGGAGGTGAAAAAATCACCAAAAACGGAAAAACAGTTGGTTATGCCCTGCTTGGTCAATCGTTTACCAAACCCGAATATTTTTGGGGCAGACCATCGGCTGTAGCTTACAATGCAGCAGGCTCTGCTGGTTCGAACAAAGGTCCATCCAATCCCGATTATTTAAAAGATGTTCAATCGAGAATTGATACGCTATTAAAATACAATCCCGGATTGAAAAAATCAGCTATCCCGGCCGATATGGTTACTGCATCGGGTAGTGGCTTAGATCCGAATATTTCAGAGCAGGGAGCTGCCATACAAATCGCCAGAGTAGCCAAAGCCAGAAAAATAGATGAGAAAAAAATAAAAGAGCTGGTAGCCATGAACACTTTAAAACCACTGATGGGCTCATTTGGTCCATCATCGGTAAATGTATTAAAGTTAAATCTTGCTTTGGATAACTTGTAAACAGCTATCAAAGTCATTCCTTGCTTGATCCCATAGCTATTGGATGGGGATCGCAAAGCGCATTTATAGTATTAAGATTCCCGCCTGCGCGGGAATGACGAACAACTTTAATCTGTGTAATCAATAAATCAGTGTAATCATCTCATGAAAAAACTCATCACCCTTATAACAACATTAACTGCTGCACTTACTGCAACTGCACAAAACGAACCGAAGGTTAAATTCTCGGGGTATTTGGAAACCTATTACGGTTACGATTTCAATAAACCAGCCGATCACAACCGTCCGGGATTTATATACTCGCACAACAGGGCAAATGAAGTAAATCTGAATTTAGTTTTTATTAAAGCAGCTTACGATAGCGGAAACATCCGTGCTAACCTGGCTGTAATGGCAGGCACTTATGCCAACGCTAACCTATCGGCCGAACCTGGGGTATTAAAAAACATCTTTGAAGCCAATGCAGGGGTTAAATTATCGAAAACAGAAAACCTATGGATTGATGCCGGGGTATTCGCCTCGCATATTGGCTTTGAAAGTGCTGTTTCGAAAGATTGCTGGGTGCTCACCCGAAATATAGCATCAGAAAATACGCCCTATTACGAATCTGGTGCTAAAGTGACCTACGGCACCCAGGATGGAAAATTTACTGCGACCCTACTCTACCTAAATGAATGGCAAAGAATTACCCGTGCTTCTGGCAACAACAAACCTGCTGGCGGCTTACAATTAACCTGGAAACCTATCGGTAAAATAACGGTAAACTACAGCAACTACCTGGGTACCGAAGGTGCAGATTCGGTTCGTGTAAACCGTTTTTACCACAATGTATATGGTATTTTTCAGCTAACAGATAAATTTGGTGTTACATTAGGTTTCGATTATGGCACACAACAAAAGGTTAAAGGTAGTAGCGATAAAAACGAAGTGATTTCACCAGTGGCCATTGCGCAATACAAATTTGCCGATAAATGGGCCATTGCCGGAAGGTTTGAGTATTACGACGATAAAAACGGGATCTTTATTGCTACCGGAACACCAAATGGTTTTAAAACCAAAGGATATTCGCTCAATCTCGATTACGCACCAATACCAAATGCAGTAATCAGGTTAGAAGGTAAAACTTTTGATAGTAAGGATAAAATTTTTAACCGCGAAGGCAACGCGGTAAATGCCAATACCAGCTTAACGGCAAGTATAGCTGTAGCGTTTTAAGTAAACCGTATCATCCTATTGCTTAGCGGTAGGATGATATTAAATTTCAAAGGAAATGAAACTATATATCGAAATCTTATTTAGCATACTGCTTTTGGGCAGTGGCATTTTCTTTTTGGTTTTAAAGCACCGCAAAAAAACCGAAAAACTCAAGCGGCTTTATGCCCGGTTAAGTAACAATAAAAAGGAAATAGTGCTTGCCATGCAAAGGGCCAAACTGTACAAACTGGTAATGATCCTTTCAGGTGTATTTCTTTTCACCGTGTGCGTATGCGTACTGGTAAACGAACACATTATCGCTATAACATGGTAAGGCTAAAATAAATTCCAACACCCATTTTACAACTTACATCATTCAACATGTCAGAAAAAGAAGATTCGGTTAAACACTTCCTCGAACTGATTAAAAAATCGAGAAGAGGAAAACTCAAAATCTATATTGGGATGAGCGCCGGTGTGGGCAAAACCTACCGGATGCTGCAGGAAGCCCAAGCCCTCTTACGTGGTGGTATTGATGTTTGTATAGGCTACGTAGAAACACATAAAAGGGTCGAAACCGAAGCTCTGGTAGCCGGTTTACCCTTAATTGCACGCAAAAATATCTTTTACCGGGGTAAGGAAATAAATGAAATGGACCTTCAGGGCATTTTAAACCGCCATCCCGAAATTGTGGTAGTCGATGAACTGGCGCATACCAATGTAGAAGGCAGCAAAAATACCAAACGCTGGCAGGATGTTTTCGATTTGCTCGAAGCAGGTATCAGTGTTATTTCGGCGGTTAATATCCAGCATTTAGAAAGTATAAACGAAGAGGTAGAACAAATTACAGGCGTTCAGATTACCGAACGCATCCCCGATAAAATACTGCAAATTGCCGATGAAATTGTAAATATCGATTTAACGGCAGATGAATTGGTTACACGTTTAAAAGAAGGTAAAATTTACGATAAAACGAAGATTGAAAGTGCGCTGGGCAACTTTTTTCAGGCCGATAAAATTTTACAGTTACGCGAACTGGCCCTTAAAGAAGTAGTGCATCAGGTTGAAAGAAAAATACAAACCGAAATTCCTAAATCCATTAAACTTCGTCCTGAACGTTTTTTAGCCTGCATTTCCTCAAATGCCGAAACCGCAGGTGTGGTAATTAGAAAAACAGCGCGACTAGCCTCCTACTACCGTTCGCCCTGGATTGTTTTGTATGTGCAGAGCGATGCAGAAAGTTTAGACCGCATAAAACTGGATAAACAGCGCCATTTGATCAACCATTTTAAGCTGGCAACAGAACTGGGTGCTGAAGTAATTAAAATAAAAAGCAACCAGATTACGCAGACCATTATTAATACGGCAACAGAGAAAGAAATTACCACCATTTGCATCGGTAAACCCCATTTAAATATTTTTCAGGTGATACTCCGAACAGCAATTTTTAATCAATTGTTGCGTAATTTAGCCAGTCAGGAAATAGATCTGGTCATACTATCTTAAAGCTTATTTAACCAAAGAGTACACAAACAAAAGACACAGAGCTGGCGCTAAATGCTTTAAGTGTGCTGCGAAAAACTTGATGTCCCCTGTGGTAAAACTAAAAAAATAATGTCATGAAAATAAAAACCAAGCTCCGCCTCGGATTCGGCTTTCTCTTTATCATTGTCTTATCCTTCGGCTTAATTGCCTTATTCTTCCTGAACGAACTTTCAGATAAATCAAAAATGATTTTGAAAGATAATTACAAATCATTGCAATATGTAGCGGCCATGCGTAAGGTTATTGATGAAAGCCACTTTCCGTTAGGCGAACCACAACGTTTAACATTTGTAGAAAATTTAAACAACGAAAGCCAGAATATTACTGAACAAGGCGAGAAAATCGCTTTCCTAAAGCTCGAAAGTGCTTATAAAAGTTTAAACACTGCAGTTAATGAAAACAGTCTAAAAAATTTACGTACCGCCCTGCACGATATAGAGCGGGTAAACCTGACTGCCATTTACGATAAAAATGAGCGTGCCAACGAAACCTCATCAAGGGCTAATCTTTACATCATGATAGCGGCTACGCTCAGCTTTATTATACTGTTTACGTTTATTGTCAATTTTCCGGGCTTTGTAGCCAATCCATTGGCCGAATTTGGTGCTGCCATTAAACAGATTGGTCGCAAAAACTATAAACAGCGCCTGCATTTCGAAAACGATGATGAATTTACAGAACTGGCCGATTCATTTAATGGCATGGTAATCAAGTTAAATGAATGGGAAAACAGTAATTTATCGACCATTAAATCAGAAAAATTACGCATTGAAGCCATTATCGCACAAATGCAGGATGCCATTATCGGTTTAAACGAAAAAGGTGAGGTACTTTTCTTAAACCATCTGGCGGCAAAGCTGATGGGCTTGGATGAAGATAAAATCATTGGGCAGAATGTGGCAGAGCTCATTCAAAAGAACGAATTACTTAAACGGATTATTAAACCCGATACCGACGAGTCTACCTTAAAAATTTATGCTGATGATAAAGAGTCTTATTTCCAGCTCGAAAATCGCGAAATTATTATTCCCAATTATGAAGAGCAGGAAGAAAACACTTTAATTTCAGCTACAAAATCTGCGGGTAGCGTATATATCCTCAAAAACATCACCCAGTTTAAAGAGCTTGATGAGGCCAAAACTAATTTTATTGCCACTGTTTCTCACGAATTAAAAACACCTCTATCATCGATTAAAATGAGTTTAAAACTGCTGAATGATGAGCGTGTAGGCGGCATGAACGAAGAACAGCACGAGTTGCTCACCCACATTAAAGAAGATAGCGACAGGCTTTTAAAAATCACCAGCGAGTTACTGGATCTCTCACAGGTGGAAACCGGAAACCTGAAACTTAGCTTTGCCATTACCAGTCCGGAGGCTATTGTGCAATACGCTGTTGATGCTGTCAAATTTCAGGCGGAACAAAAGTCTATCCAATTAACTTTAAACTGCGATCAAAATCTGCCCAATGTATATGCCGATATCCAGAAAACGGCTTGGGTAATGGTTAACTTCTTATCCAATGCCTTGCGTTATAGCGCCGAAAAATCGAAAGTGATTATCGATGTTTTCCAAAAAGATGACTTTATCCAGTTTTCGGTTCAGGATTTTGGAAAAGGTATAGAAGAAAAATATCAGAAACGTTTGTTCGATCGCTATTTTCAGGTACCAACAGATGGGCAGAACAAATCGGGCTCTGGACTGGGATTGGCCATTTCAAAAGATTTTATAGAAGCAGAACAAGGTAAAATATGGGTGGTAAGTGCCATTGGTGAGGGAAGTAAATTTTGTTTTGCTTTGCCGATCGTGGCGTAGTCAGTTGTGCTCCTCAAAGCAAAGCTTATTCATTTTTCACTACAGCGCACACAAACTTACACAGAGGAAAAGAGTAAAATGTAAGATGGAAAACCTACCTTAGCGCTTGCGCTCGTTTCTAACGAGTGCTTAAAAACAAAGCGATTTTATCGCATTGCACACCAAATGCTTAGTGCCTTCCGTTATACAATATAAGGTTCCATTTCCTTATCAATGCTTTTACGCAGCTCCATTAGTTTAATGGCATAGCCGTGCATGGCGATTTCCTTGTCTGTTTTGGGTTTAAATTCTGGTATACGTTCCGGATTCCCATTATCATTTACTGCTACAAAAACAATAATACAGTGGGTGTTTTTCACAAAATCACTTTTCCCTACAGGTTTCGAGTAAGCATCAACAGCAATGTGCATACTCGTTTTACCTGTGTAAATAATCCGTGCGTCCATTTTTACCAAATGGCCAATGTGCACCGGATGAAAAAAACGGATACCACCAACATATACCGTTACACAATATGATTGGCTCCACTGTAAGGCACAGGCAAAAGCCGCCTGATCAATCCACTTCATCATCATCCCCCCATGTACTTTACCGCCGTAATTTACGTCTGAGGGTTCGCTTAAAAACTGAAGTTCGATATGATTTTTGGGTCGTGCCATTTTGATAATATTTTAGAAGGTTTGGTTGTTATGTCGCTAATATATTACAAAATCACTAACAAATACAGAAAATCATGATATTTATCATAATTATTTAACCAAAACATAACAACAGCTTAAATCGACACACAAAAACACATAAACACAAATAAAAAACCGAATAAAACTCACAAAACACCTATAAAAAACAATTAGCAAACGTATTTTACATCCAAACAATTCATCACAAACAAAAAACACAGACAGGAATATCCCATCTGTGTTAATCCCAGCCTGAACGGCCGGACAGGTGTAGCTATCTGTGGCAAAAAAAATTGCCTATGTTAATTGTATTAAGTGTAAGTTGCTACCAACCGACACCAATGGAAATTATTTCGCGATAACGCTAATTGCATAGCCCCCACCCGGTGCACAATATTGGCTAAGTTTGCTTTTGCTGGTTACTTCTATTTTACGAATGGTATAAGCTTTTGGGTTGGTTTCATAATGTGCATCCTTCGCATCAGCATAAATGGTTGCGATATATTTTTTACCAGCATCTAAAAAGCTGAAATCTATTTTCGAAGTACGCGCAACCTCATCATTGGTACGACCAACAAACCAGTTATTTTTTCCTTTTGCCTTACGCGCAAAAGTAATGTAATCGCCAGGCTCTGCTTCAAGCACTTTCGTATCATCCCAGTCTACAGCCACATCCTTAATAAACTGGAAAGCATCCATATATTTATTATAGGTTTCGGGTAAATCGGCAGCCATTTGTAGCGGACTATACATGGTAACATACAGCGCCAGCTGACGTGCCAGAGTACTGTGTACAAATGAAGTATTTTCAGCATTATAAGCACCTACCTTAGTCTCGAAAATTCCAGGCGTGTAATCCATCGGCCCACCAATTAAACGTGTAAAAGGCAAAATAGTGGTATGGTCGGCATTGTTACCGCCAAAGGCTTCATACTCTGTACCACGGGTCGATTCGTTACCGATTAAATTCGGGAAAGTACGTGCCAAACCTGTTGGTCTTACTGCCTCGTGTGCATTAACCATAATTTTATATTCGGCCGCTTTCTGGATAGCATACAAATAATGGTTGTTTAACCATTGGCCGTAGTGGTGCTCTCCTCTCGGAATCATATTACCCACATAACCACTTTTTACGGCATCATAACCATTTGCTTTCATAAACTTGTAGGCCGTATCTAAATGGCGCTCGTAGTTACGTACCGATGAAGAGGTTTCATGGTGCATAATCATTTTAATCCCCTTACTTGCTGCGTAACGGTGTAGTTCCTGCACATCAAAATCAGGGTATGGCGTTACAAAATCGAAAACATAATCTTTGGTTTTACCAAACCAGTCTTCCCAACCTTCGTTCCATCCTTCAACCAAAACCGCATCCAAACCATTTTTAGCAGCAAAATCGATGTACTCTTTTACATGCGCGGTATTGGCAGCATGTTTTCCATTCGGTTTGGTTTTAGCATAATCGGTTACACCCAGCTGTACACTGGTTAAATCGTTATATGCCCAGGTACTTTTTCCGGTAATCATTTCCCACCAAACACCAACATACTTGATTGGCTTAATCCACGATACATCTTTAAATTTGGTGGGTTCGTTTAAATTATAGGTTAACTTTGAAGTTAAAATATCGCCTGCTTTATCGCTCACAATAATGGTACGCCATGGCGATTGACAAGGTGCCTGCATATAGCCTTTATCGCCGACTGCATCTGGCGTTAACCACGATTCTAAAACCATATTTTTATCATCAAGGTTTAACGACATTAACGAGTAGTTAATCAAAGCGGCTTCGTGAATGTTAATGTACAAGCCGTCTTTGCTTTTCATCATCAAAGGTGTTTGCAAACCTGTAGGCGAAAAAGTAGTTTGTGATGCATTGGGTGTAACTGCAGCTTTCATTTTGCCGCGCACTTCTGATAAGTTGGAAGTTACGGTGCTGTATTCCTGGGTATCGTAATCACCTGGCAACCAGAAGGCTTTATGATCGCCGGCCAGCGCAAACTGGGTTTTTTCTTCTTTAATTACAAAATAATCGAGGTTTTTCTGTTCCGGAAACTCATACCTGAAACCCAAACCATCATTAAATAAACGCATGCGCACTATAATAAAGCGATTGCTTTCCTTTTGAGTTAGGGTAACGGCAAGTTCATTGTAATGGTTTATAATTTCTTTTACCTCGCCCCAAACTGGTTTCCAGGTTTCGTTAAATGTACTGGTCTTGGTGTCAGTTACAGCAAAACCGTTCATTAAAGATTTGCCATCTTTAAGTGCTAAACCAAGCTTGCTGGTTTTAATAACGTCTTTTCCCTTGTACTTTAAGCTATAGGTAGGTACTCCCCCTTCAGCCAAAGCAAAGCTGGCTACCAGATTGCCATCCGGCGACTTTAGTCCTTCTCCGGGAACGTTCCCGAAAACATCCCCAAAAAATAGCAAAGCACATATTAAAGTAAGGATTATAGAGCGGTTAATGGATTGGTTTGGTTTCTTATTCATGCTATCATTTATTTATTATTACTATTTATATCGCATTAGAACTTACAGGTTTTGATTGCGCTAATACTAAAAACGAATTTAATTAAATACATTTATATCTGGCAACACTCCAAATATATTTAATCAGATACTAACCGGCTCTCGTTTGAGACAAATCAATTCAAATAAGAACCCATTTATCTTTAATCAGGTTAATAGCTTCAAAACAAAGATGATTAGGTTCAATCAACTTGCTTTGCACTTATGCAAACCAGTGTTTTTAGTATCTGCTTATTTGATTCTAATCCAGAAGCAATGTTTCATCCTCATCTGTTAAACTCAACTGAATGCTATCGCTACCGGCAATTCCTTCAATAGAACCACGAATGTGCGTTGCATTTAAAAGCACCTTTTCGAGTTGTTTTTCGCGGGCTTTCCATAAACGCTCCATCGCATCGCGCTCACGCTGAATGGATAATTTCATACTCATAAAACCTTCGCGAATAGCTTTCCACTGCTCCGAAAACTCCACTCCGGTTAAATAGTCGTACAACATGTGCATCTTATCTCCCCTGTTTTCCTGCGATTTCATAGCACTCGATAAACGCAGGATTCCATCGCGTAAAACAAAGGCTACGGCATTTACTTCTTCAAAAGAGCAAATCCAAACCCCATCGCGCTGGCCAAAGCTCGTCATGCCTTTAGGGTAACACTGGCTTACAATCACTGCCACGTCTATCCCCATGCTGCGCATGTCTTTTTTCAGTTTCTCAATCCAGTCGCCACCAAAGTCTTTGGTACGTTTACTTTCATATATAATTTTACCGCATTCTTGTCCGAACTGGTTACGTACTACCTGCACACAATCGGCGCCACGTACACCTTTACCTACTTCCTCAATTAAATCGAAAGGGAAATTGCTGCGCAACAGTTCCTCCAAAATCAGTTCCTGTACCTCGCCTTGTAACTGCATACTCCCCTGTTCGGCTTTACGCTTCATTTCTTCAGCAAGCTTTTTCTGGTCATCAAGCTGTTTTTCGAGTTCTTTTAACCGTAATTGGTGCTCTGTTTCTTTAATGCTGTTTTTTTCGGCTTCCTGCTTTCTAATCTGCTCTACCAGTTCGTTTCGCTGTTCTTGCATTTTACGCTGAAAGGCCAGTTCCATTTCTTCCTCTTTCAGTTTCAGGCTTTGCTCGCGTCTTAAAAATTCCAATTCCTTCTCCCGGGCAAGCTTTAACTTTTCTTCATTATCTTTTGCATTACCCTCCAGCATTTGAAGTTTAGTTTCAAAATCGGCAGCAATACTCTTGCGCAGGTTGCCTTCCAAATCATCTTTCAGTTTAAGCTTTTCTTCGGCAAGTTTAACATCAAAAGCTCTCAGCTGCTGTTGTTTTTCTGATTCTAAAACCTGCAGCTTACGTTGATATTCTTCATCCTTCTGTCTTGCATAAGCAGCCGCTTTCTCACGTAACTCCTTTTTATAATCTTCGGCCATAGCTTCTTCCATCGGAAAAACATGGGCACAGTTGGGGCATTTTATTTCAGTAGGCATAAGTATTTTCTTTACTCGGGAAGAAACCAGAGGGATACAAAGATATTAAAGCTTTTTATCAATGTGTAAACGAGTTTTACACCGTGGGCGCTAAAGCACTTTCGATCTTATTTCGTGTCCTGCGGCCAAAATCTTGCTCACCGGACATTTTGTTGCAATATCTTCCAGTCTTACTTTTTGCTCTTCGGTAAGTACGCCCAGGCAAGTAATCTCCTCAAAGAAAATAGTCTCACCATTTTCAGTATCAATATTAACTTCCACTTCAATCCGGTCAACAGGCCAGCCTTTTCTGTCAATATACATTCTCAAAGTAATGGCTACGCACGAGGCTAGCGAAGCCATCAGCAAGCCCTTTGGCGCAAACCCTTTATGTGTACCACCATATTCCAGCGGTTCGTCGGCTATAATTTCGTGTGATCCATTGCTTACCGAGCATGCATAGTGCTCCCTGTTTATTGTCGCTTTTACCATATCGTACTAACTATTAAAAATGCTAAACTTAACAAATATTTCCTGATTGAAATAACGCCAAAACATTACAGGCTTACTTAGGTGGGTTATTTTTTTCGAAAAGCAGGATCCTGTAACAACATTTAAACAAATGTTATTCATTTTTTTTGACGGACATACTTTTAGCTATTTTTCTGAAACATTCTTTCATTGTATTTGTTACTTTTCAAAATGCGATGTTATGAAATACAGAAAGTTAATCGGAAAATATTTAACGCAAAAATCGAACAACAATGTTCAAATCGCACTTGCATTAGTAGCAGGTTTAGCGGCAGGTGCTGTAATTAGTGTTTTATTTGCCCCTGATAGCGGCGCTGGTACCCGTGGGAAAATTGCAGGCAAGGCTAAAAACCTACGCTATGGTTTCCAGGATAAATATAATCTTTTAAAAGAGAAGGTTTTCGGCGTAGAGGCAATAGAAGAAGATATCGTTGAACATGAAGTTCCTCATTTTAGACAAAAAATAGAAAAAAAACGCAAATCTGATGTGAAAGAAATATTAGATGATGCGTACAAAAACGGGCAGGTACAGGAAGGACAGGGATAATTACGCAAACATAGATTAAAATCTTAGTTTTGCAGCAATAGCTGCAGCCCATGATTTTTATCCTGTCAAAAATTCTTTTATACTTAATCAAGCCGTTCCTTTGGTTTTGTATTCTACTTATCCTTAGTTTTTTTGCTAAAAAGGATAAAACCCGTAAGCATTTAGGCACCGCTGCAATAGTGGTGCTTTTATTTTTTTCAAACGCTTTTCTGGCTAACCAGGTAGTTAAGTTATACGAGCCTCCCTATCCTGCACAAAAGGAAAGCTATGATGTGGCTATTGTGCTGGGTGGCTTTTCGGGGATAAACAAGCGGAATAACGAAATAAAGTTTAACGGAAGCAATGATCGCCTGTTCCAGACCTTATCACTCTACCGCCAAGGCCGGATAAAAAAAATATTGATTAGTAGTGGCAATGCCAACCTGATTAACAACAAGGTTAAAGAAGCAGATCTGGTTAAAAAATTCCTGCACGAAATCTGCATTCCCGACAGTGCAGTCTTCATCGAAAACCAAAGCAGAAATACCATCGAAAATGCGAAGTTTAGCCTTGCACTCATTAAAAAGAGTATGCCTCAGGCTAAAATTGTAGTGGTTACCAGTGCGTGGCATATCCCCAGGGCCAGGCTTATTTTCAACCGACAGGCTCAACAGAAGCTCAGCTATTATCCTACCGATTTCAGAGGCAGTACCGAATCTGGCCTCAACGACTTACTAATACCCAGTGTATCGGCATTTGGTACCTGGGAAATGTTGTTTAAAGAGTGGATTGGTTTTCTGGTCGACTACTTTCGTAGCTGAACCTTTAGAACTGCCTCTTTCATAGAAGTGCAAACAGCTTCTTGGCATTTGCCAAAACTCATACACATGTATGATTTAGCATAGTATTTTAAATTTTACTTATTAAGTATGTTTTTAATTACATTATATGTATATATTTATGTCGTAAAATTACATTTAAAATTATGCTCACTAAAGAAAAACAAACTCAAAAATTTTATTGGCTTAAGTATGAGATTAGCGCTATCCAATCTTTGATCTTAAACTCTCCGGGAATCGATCAATTTGTATTCTGCTATTTTTTTCCCGATACCCATAAAAAAGATAAACCTTTACAGCTGATTGCCTACGGTTACATGGCCGACACTAATCAATACAGCAGTTATTTCGACAAGCTGGAGGTGTACAACAACAGTGCGCTTGATCTGAGTGGCCCGATCATCATGAGTAATAACATCATTTCTCTTGCCAATATCCAGTTACTCATTAACACAGCTGATGCCAATGGCGATAAACCCGATTATCTCGTATTTATCCCCAATGTAGCGCAGGGACACGTGTTCTACAACGTAAAAAGGTTTAGAAGAATTGATACCGGAGATGTAGAGTTGCTATACAACAACGGTCTCGATCCAATTGAAACCAATCCTTCGCCACCGGCAACAATACACTAATTCAATAACCCTAATCTCGGATGCTAAAAATATTCCAATTTGTTCTCGATTGGTCTGAAGTATGGGCACTATTTATCCCAATAACCATATTAATGCTTAAGAAACAACCAGCAAAACTTACGCTGGTTGTTTCTTATATGTGGGCTGCACTGATCATCAATCTGGCAATAGACCTCGTTTGGAAATTCAGGATACTGTTGCCTTCAGCATATAATTCCAACAATTTTCTTTACAATCTACATTCAGTAGTGCGTTTTTATCTGTTCAGTGCATTTTTCATCCATCTCCACCAACCTTTCCTGGTTACCGTTAAAAAAATCGTGCCTATCGGTTTTACACTTTTTATTATTATCAACTTTACTTTTTTCGAGAACTTTTTCGATTACTGGAAATTCAGCAGCCGCTTACTTTCTATCGAAGCTGCGCTCCTGCTTTTTTATGTGTTACAGTATTACCTGTTTAAAATAAAAGATAGTATAGGCACAAAGATTACCAATAACGTTTTTTGGATCGTTACCGGACTAGGCGTTTTTGTAGCACTCAATTTTTTCATTTTCCTGCTGTACAATGAGCTCACCACACGTTTTCAGAGCTTTGCTATTAGCTTATGGAGCGTCCACAATATATCGTACATTATTTTCAACCTGTTTTTAGCCAGAGGTTTTTATGAATCAGGAAAATAATAAAATTACCTTGATACTGATGGCGGGTATAGCGGCTATGCTGATGCTTTTCATCAGTATTTTACTCATTTTTATTTTCATGCAGCGCAAAAAACTTCAGTATAAAATGAATTTGCAGGCCCTGCAAAATGCGCAAAAAAACCAATTAATAGCCGCAGCGGTGAGAAGCGAGGAAATAGAAAAGTTACGCATTGCCGAAGAACTTCATGATGAGGTTGGGGCCATACTCGGGGCATCGAGCTTGCACTTTTATGGAATTAACTTAGATCATTGCGACGAAATAAGCAAGGAAATGTATACCAAAAGCAAAAGTTTGCTGGATGAGGGGATCAGCAAAATCAGGGGTATATCGCATAATCTACACTCTAATATCTTACAGGAACTTGGTTTAAAAGAAGCAATTGGCCACTTTTGCGGCAAGATTGGCCATAGCAGTTTAATCAACATCAGCTTAGATCTTCAGGATAGGTACCGCACCAAAGCTACCCCTAACGACATCAGCATTTACAGGGTTATCCAGGAGTTACTCCATAACATTACCAAACATGCCAAAGCCAATCTCATCCACATCATCTCGGCCAGTACAAACAACCACCTAATCTTTACCATTACGCACAATGGTAACGGCCTTACCCAAAGTCAGTTCGAAGAACTCAGGTTTACTAAAGATGGCCTTGGTTTAAAAAACATCCAGAACAGAATGATATTGCTGAAAGCCTGTCTTAAATTTTCGCAGCATACAGACCGTTATCAGATCGAATTAAAGATACCTATTGAGAGCAGCTTACAGAATTACAAATAATTAATACAATTAAGTAGTATTAAAATGTAATTTATGCTGCCGTTTTATAAAAAATTAACTATTTTTAAATGATTAAATAAATAATAATGTCCAAAATAAGGATAGCTATAGCAGATGATTACAGTATCTTTAGGGATGGCTTAAAAGTTGGATTTACCCGCGATAAAAACCTTGAGGTGATATTTGAAGTGTCAGACGGGTACGAACTGATGCAAAAACTCGAAGAAGTACAGCCCGATGTGATTTTGATGGATCTGAAAATGCCCGGAATGGATGGTATGGAAGCTATTAAGCTGATCAGGAAAAAATATACAGGTGATATCAAAATGCTGGTTGTTACGATGTACGACGATGTTAAATTCATCATTCACCTGATGGAAAGCGGAGCTAACGGCTATCTTTTAAAAAACACCGATCCAAAAGAAATCAGAAAGGCCATTTACTCGGTACATGAAAGCGGCTATTATTTTAACGACATTGTAACTAAGGCCCTGCTCAGGAAACTGACCATTAAAAGCCCCGCCAAACTCTCTCTCGACCAAACTATAGAATTTTCGGAACGCGAACTCGATGTGTTAAAACTGATTTGCAATGAGAAAACAGCCAGTGAAATCGGCACCGAACTTTTCTTAAGTCCACGGTCTGTAGAAGGCATCAGAATGCGTATAATCGAAAAAACAGGTGTGCGCAATACCGCCGGATTGGTAATGTTTGCCATTAAAAACGGCGTAATAGATTAAACTACGCCTCATTTCACCCTCCTTCCTTTTTCATATCCCTTTCTTAATGTAGCGGTAAGGTAAACTTATATCTACACTACTAACTACGTAGAAATACTCAATTTTCTGATTGGGTATTAGCACGCTGGTATCAAAACCATCCCCTTCCGAACTTTACATTGTGCAAACGAAGCTTCAAAACCAACGCACATAAACAATTATTTATTTACCTCAAAAAGAAAACAAAATGGCAAAGTCAGGTTTATCCAAGGCAGAACTAGCAATCCTTGATGCATTAATCGCCGATTTACAAGGCGACAATGAAATTGTTGAAGCAAATTCAGCAGCTCCACTGTTTATTACAGCAATAACACGTACGGCTCTAAAAGCAGTAAAAGTAACTGTTAGAGCTACCCCGGTAGTTACCCAGGTAGTTGAAGCAGTAGGCGCAGCAAATGCGTTGAACGAAGCAGAGATCAGCGATCTTTCTAAAGAAGCCAACAATGGCTTATCGCTAGAGAAATTGATCGAACTACGCAAAAAATTCAATTAACTATTTAAGGAGGGCAGCTGGACTGTCCTCCTTTTTTCACCAATCTTTTTTTGAAAATGATGATGTTGAAATTAACACCTACGGCAATTTACGAGCTTGTAATAACCGTTTTCCTAGCCTCTTGGTTCTTAGCCACCATATTCTGCCAGTTTAAAGAAACCAGACTATCTTGGTTCATCAGGTATAAAATCGACCTCTTTAACCTGATTCCTTTGTGGACATTTTTTGCTCCTCACCCGGGCAAAAGAGACTATCACTTGCTTTTTAGGGATAAGATATCTGATGAAAATTATACCGAATGGCAGGAAATGGACATTACCGAAGAACGCACCTTTTGGTCCTGGTTATGGAACCCCGAAAAACGCGATAAAAAAATCCTATCAGATGTGGTGCAAAGCCTCGTTTCCAGTATCCCTTCCTACCGCGAAAGAACAGGCAACTTAAATTTACTCATGTTTTCTACACCCTATATCATTGTATTGCATGCCGTTAGCCATTATAAGCAACGTACAGCAGATTGCTACCGCCAGTTTATGCTGGCCGAATCGTCGGGCTATCAAAAAGAAACAGCCCCATCACTAATCCTATTATCTGTTTTTCATCAAATTTAGCCATGACTTTATTTAACAACACATCGCAAATTGTATTGATCATACTCAGCGTGGGTTTACTGATCTCTACCTTAGAATACCTTAAAAAAGTACAGATATTTTCTCCTAACGGGCTGCTATCCTGGAATGTGATGCAGCTAAAGTGGACCAAAGAAAACCAAAGACCTTTTCTTAAACCTTTCTTTAAACTGTTCAGTGTTCCTGGCCTGGCCATGCTGTTTTTCATCAGGTGCTTACTCATTACCGGACTTTTGTTTTTTCCCTTGCAAAGTACAGTTGGGTGGATATTGATTAGTTTATTAGGACTGAGCTTACTCCTTGCCACGCTGGTTACCCATTATGGTAGTGATGGTTCTGACCAGATGAGTATGCTGATTATTATTACCCTCATTTTATGCAATATGCCGGCACTGGCCACTAGCAAATTAAGGGATATTGGGCTTTGGTTTATTGCGCTTCAGGCCTGCCTTTCATACGCTGTTGCAGGCATTGCCAAACTGGTTTCGGCTGAGTGGCGCTCGGGAACAGCGATTAAAGATGTATTCTCTACCAAAACCTATGGTTCGAAAAAGGCTACACTTTTCTTACAAAAATATCCGGCAGCCAATCTTTTCTTATGTTGGAATGTTATTATTATGGAAACTATATTTCCGCTATGCCTATTTTTACCCTGGCCCTTTGCGCTGATATTTCTGGTATGGGGATTTATTTTTCACTTTTTCACGGCAGTGATTATGGGACTAAACTCTTTCTTTTGGGCCTTTATGGCAACCTATCCGGCAATTTATTTTGTTAACCACCAAATTTCATGGCACCTGTTTTAAATACACCGAAAGATATTATCCTGTTTGATGGGGTATGCAATTTCTGTAATAGCTATATCAATTATGTTATTGCATACGATCATCGCAACAAGTTTCATTTTGCGCCTTTACAAAGCAATACTTCAGCCACGTTAAGCGAAATACATAAAACCGATTTTGAAAAGCTGAACAGCATTATTGTAGTCAGGGAAAACGGATTTCTTACCCAATCGAAAGCAGTACTCTATATTCTGAAAAACCTGAATGCATGGTGGTCGCCATTAGTCAATGTGGCCTATCTGATTCCGGACATTTCAAGGAACTGGCTGTACGAAGCCTTAGCTAAGAAACGTTATACCTTATTCGGACGAACAGAAAGCTGCATGCTCCCAACGGAGGAAGTTAGGAGCAGATTTTTAACTTAAAATAAAAAGTGGTGGTTAGCCTTCAATGGCTTTCCAAAGCATATCTTTTAGTTCAAGGATATTCTTTTCTGCTACAGAAGAAATAAAAATAGATGGTATTTTAGGTAAATCCTGTTTCATTTCTGTCATCAGTTCCTCATCCAGCATATCCGATTTGGTTATGGCCAGTACATGGGGCTTTTGCATTAATTCAGGGTTATACGATTCCAGCTCTCGTTTCAGAATTGCGTATTCCTCTTTTATCGAGCGACTGGTATCGGCCGGCACCATAAAAAGCAACACCGAATTACGTTCAATGTGACGTAAAAAACGGTAGCCTAGGCCTTTACCTTTCGAAGCACCTTCAATAATGCCCGGAATATCGGCCATTACAAATGATTTGCCTCCTCTATAACTTACAATGCCCAAATTGGGTACGATGGTAGTAAAAGGATAATCTGCTATTTCGGGCTTCGCTGCCGAAACTACTGAAAGTAAAGTAGATTTACCTGCATTTGGGAAGCCTACTAAACCAACATCGGCCAAAACTTTCAATTCCAGGATGTTCCAAAGCTCCTGGCCTTGCTCGCCCGGTTGTGCAAAACGCGGTGTTTGCTGTGTTGCACTTTTAAAGTGTGCGTTACCCAATCCTCCACGACCACCAGCCGTTAAAATTTTGGTTTCGCCGTCTTTAGTTATTTCAAAAAGTATCTCTCCTGTTTCTGCATCACGCGCAATAGTGCCAAGGGGTACTTCTAATATTTCGTCTTTGCCTTGTTTACCAAATTTATGCGAACTGCCACCAGCACCACCATCTTCGGCAATAATATGCTTGCGGTATTTAAGGTGTAACAATGTCCAGATATGGATACTTCCTTTAACGATAATGTGACCGCCACGGCCACCATCACCGCCATCAGGACCACCCATAGACGTTAAAATATCACGATGTAAATGTGCCGAACCTGCACCGCCTTTACCAGAACGGCAACAGATTTTTACATAATCTACGAAATTTGAACCCTGTGACATATTATTATTGTTGAAAGTTTTAATGTTTTAACGTTGCAATAACAGTTCCGTTAAAATTAAAGAGTTATAACGTTTTAACATTATAACTCTTCTTATGTTTTTTATACTGCAGCACCGGAAAAATAATCCGGCACTTTGATTTGCTTTGCAGCTATTTATTTTACTTCGATACCGCTGCTGAACTGATCGATCACCTCGCAAAGATTGCTGTAAATCGTTTCAATTTCACCAATACCATTCACCTTACTTAGCTTACCTTGTTCTTCATAGTAAGGCAAAACATGGATGGTTTTATCGAAATATTCTGAAATCCGTTTTTTTAGTTTTTCAGCGTCATCATCCGGCCTGCCGCTTACTTTGTGGCGCTCAGCTATACGCTTGGTCAATTCATCCTGATCAACATCTAAAGCAATAACACCTGCAATTTTGCTTCCTTTACGCTCTAAAAATAAATCAAGCTCTTTTGCTTGTGGAACAGTCCGTGGAAATCCGTCAAATACAAATCCTTTTGCATCAGGATTTTTATCCACCTCTTCTTCAAGCATGGCAATTGTAATTGCATCCGGAACCAATTCTCCATCTGCCAGCAACTGACTTACTTTTTTTCCTAATTCGGTTTCGCCTTTAACGTGTGCTCTAAAAAGATCGCCTGTTGAAACGTGTACCAACTGATATTTTGCAATCAGCTTTTCAGATTGGGTGCCTTTACCCGCCCCCGGAGGGCCAAAGAGTACTAAATTAAGCATTCAGGTTGTTTAGGTTGTCTTCAAAATTAAAAAAAGCCTTATTCCTATGGCTCTATCAAAAATAACGTACAGCTTAGTTTAATAATCAATTAAATAATGATGTACATTCGAGGCTGCAAATATATAATTATTAATTTAGATGCCATTTATAATTGACAATTTATTTAAAAAAGAGCTGTTTTAATGACATTTCTCTTATTTCGCAAAGAATCTTGTGCCATATTTATATTTTACAGAATATTCTTTAGCGCTCAACCTCCATCTACCAAATAATCAGTTATACACTTAACTAAAAGTACGATTATAAACCTAGAAATCAGCATTTGCACAGCAACGAATCCATCATTTTTTTATTTTACCCCAGTTCGATTTCAATTGTTGCAGTAATTGTCACCTCATTGGCAGAAAATAGCTGTTATAACCGCCGTTGTTTAGTTTATTAGCTGCATACCTGGAGTTGTACCTCTGCATGGCGATAAAGATTTTGTTTTTTTAATAAGGCTGGATTTTGTTGATGTAACTGATCGACCCATTGCTTAAAATCACTGAACTTTTGGATATTTTCCATCAGTCTATTCATCACTGTTAGGAGATATATTCATTAAGGCGGTGGTACCATAACCACCCGAGCTAAGATAATAATCCTGGCATCTGCTTCAGTTCCACAGCAAGTTTTCCATGATTCTGCCAGAAAAAAAATGCCCACCGATTATCGATGGGCAAACTAATACTAAACAAAAAATGAGCGTTAATACTTTAGTTGAATCGTAATATTCCAGGTTCCAGGTTCGTAAATCGCAAAATCGAACCAATAATTAAAGTATTTTCCGATAGCACTGCTGTTGTTGTACATATCTATTCGTTCAGACCAGACCGGAATTCCATTACCCGTTGGTAAACCACCAATAACCGGTATAGGAACTCCAGGTGTTTCAATCTCCAAACGGTCAGAAAACTCTGTATACTTATCTATTTTCTGAAGACCTAAATTATGCCAATCCTTTAAGTTTGGATTTGCTGCTGTACCATAATCATAACCTAAAAGTGTTTTAGGGTCTATTGGGGTGCCATCCATTTTTAACGTTTTAACAATGAGCTTAGTAGGGCCAGTTGAAGCTGAAGTTTTTTCAATTTTAACATCAAGGCCACTTATGCCATCCACTCCCGAAAAGGCATAAGAATAAGGTCCCGCAGGTGTTGTATTTATTGTTAATGCATTCTTAATGACAAGCTCGCCACCACTATTTTTAACTTTTATATCAAAAATATAACGCCCCTGAGGAAAAATAGTAGCATCCTTTGCTTCGGCATAAATAATAATTTGACCATTGGTTGGATTAATATCTATTGCAGGCCTTTTAATAGGAACCCTGATCTTATTAATTTGATCCAACGAGGTCTCTAAACCAGTAGGTGTACCAGTCCAATAATAGGTATCCACTTTATAATTCATTAACTCGGTAAATTCTTTACCATTTTCATCATGAATAGAGAGGATACTAGCTTCTATTGGTTTAGTGGATTCATCTAAAGCTAAAGCTGCCGACATAATGATTCCCCGTCCGGTAACCACAGTTAAAGTTTTCGTAGTATATGCTATTGCCGGACTAATAAATCCAATCTTTTCGTCCTTCTTACATCCTATAAGTAGTGCTATTCCTATTACAAATAGCAAACAAGAACTCAAATAAATTCTTCTCATAATAATTTTCTATTAATTATCGTTAATTCTAAAATATTTCAGTTTTAACCCCCCACCAAAATTCGCACCATCACCTAAAACATGTAAAATGGCATTTGCGGTCACTAAATTATGGGTTTGCATACCGGCTGTATAATTGATAGAATCTTTAAGTTTTATTTTTCGATGCTCATAAATCATATAATCTGCACTAGTTCTCACCGAACTACCTGGATTGGTAATACCACTAACACCGTAAATAATTAAACTATCTGTGTTATAGTCTTTATAAGCCTTATTCTTATCGGAAACAGCGCGGTCTAAAGAAACCTGATCATTCACTAGAATAAATCTCTTCAATAACATAGTTAAAGTGTCTACACCAATTTTACTCAATGGCCTGGGTGCCTGCTTATCGGAAGGTAAGAACCTACGTTGAAACCTCATCACTGCTGAATTCGGACACGCATAAAATGTAATATTAGATTGATTCACAAGTGCTTTCCCATTTGTCAGGTTGATGATTTTAACTAATGAATCGAACATATGATTTTGTCTGCTCGCCAAAAAATCATAGGTGGACATATTTTTTTCAAGATCTGATTGCCTTGATATTCCACCATCATTAAAATAATCTTTCTTTTGGCATGAAGCAATTGCGAAACATAAAATGCCAATAGCAATTATGAATTTCGTTTTTGATATATAATTTTTCATACTAATTTTAAATAAAATTTAACAATTACTGCCAGAAGGTATTTTGGGTGATTACATATCCACTTTGGGATATTATCGTCTGATTGATTGGCAGCAGCCATGCACCTTTCGTATACCAATCTGCCTGAGTTATCTTGGAATAAGCCGCAAGTTTTCTGGTTCTAACGTAGTCAAAAAATGTTTGTCCCTCGCCTAGCAACTCTTTTCTACGCTCAAGCAAAATGGTATCCTGAAGACTGCCTCCACTTGTATATTCCCTTGCCTTTGCTCTTGCCCTTACCTTATTTAACCAGATTATAGCATCTCCAGGTCTATTTACTTGTGTACTTGCTAAAGCCTCTGCCCTTAGCAACATAATATCGGCCAAGCGGGTAATGATAATGTTTGATTCATTGATATTTTGAGAGGAGGTATCACCTTGAACCTGTAAAGTTCTGTACTTGCCTAAGTAAGGACGGGAAGGATCAAAGTTTTTAACCGAATTAGTTAACCACGTAGATTTACGTCCATCTTTTGCATTAGCTGGAAACATTTGTGTTAACAATGCTGGAGGTGGGCATAGCAGAAACTTTTCTGTTCCGCCGCCGCCGTCAGACTGATCGGTGTACCATGGTCTTCCTAAAGTACGATTGTATACTTTATTTTTTTGCACTTCTTTTAATGTAGCATCAAAATTTAATTCAAAAATACCTTCTTGAGATTTTCCGATAAATATTTTTAACAATTGGGAGGTATCGGTAACAAGGCTATACTGTCCATTGTTAATAACACTATCGCAAAGTTTTTCTGCACCAGGATAATCTTGAACCCAAGCCAAAACATGGGCTTTTATTGCCCAAGCTGCACCTTTGGTTGCCCTCACTGCCCGATCTCCAACAGAATATGAGGGTGCCAGATTGGCAATTGCTACATCTAAATCCTTTTTTATCTGATCAAAAACCTGCGTCTGTGGCATCCTTGCAATATTATCAATATTCACCGCGCTAAGGTTAACTGGAACATCTCCCCAAAGGCGAGTAAGATAAAAATAGCTCAATCCTCTTAAAAAGCATGCCTCACCCAAACTCCGGCGTCTAGCAGTCTCATCATAATTTTGAATTGTAGGTATCTTCTCCAACACTAGATTACATTGTGCGATAACTCTATAAAATCCGCTCCAATCTCCACCACCATTATTTAATAGCGGTGCAATGGTATTGGTCGCAATTAAAGTTTCCGGCCTGGTGTTGCTAGACTGACTATAGCTTTCGAATGTATTTGCGCGCACATCACTAAATAAAAACACTTTATCTGGCACCACTACGCGTAAAAACGAATACGCAGCAGCAATAGCTTTATCCACATCGGCCGCGGTTTGAATTGCGTTATCAGCCGTAGGCACTTGCACCACATCGGGATTGAGTACTTTTTGACACGAAAAGAGAAGTAAACCGCATATTAAAAATAGGCTTGCTATTTTAGTTAATTTATTTTTTTTCATGAGATTAAAATTCAAAATTGAAACCTAAATTAAATTTCTTTGGCACAGGGTATCCATTACCAATATCGTAGCCAAAATTATCTACGTTTTCTGGGTCAACGCCAGAATACTTTGTTATAAGGAAAACGTTCTCCAATCCACCAAAAACACGTAATCTTCTAATTTTAGCTTTTTGCAAAAACTTAGGTGAAAAATCGTATCCAAATGTTACATTGCTCAACCTTACAAAGCTTCCATCCTCTAAAAACAACGAGGTATTGGTTTCATAATTACCAATAAAATCATAGCTTGAGAATAGATAATAACGCCAAGGGTTTAACACGGGGTATTTCGCATTGGTATGAGTTGGGGTCCATACATCTAAATTGGAAACATCTAGCAAATTGCGTTGCCCCCCGGGATAATTTACATTATTACTGGCTGTCCAGCTTACCGACTGAATTCGATCTGCCAGCACTTTATTATATACTTTGTTCCCTATTGAGTAATTTAACAGGAAGCTAAATTGAAATGATGAGTTATTTTTTAGACGAAAAGAAATCGTATTTGAAAAACTTCCGGTAACCTTGGGATTAGGGTCTCCCATGTAAACCCGATCACTATTTCCAGACCCATCAATTCTGCCATCTCCATCTACATCAAGCAAATATATATCTCCTGCATGATAGGGATCCTGAGATGCAAAAGGACCTACTGGCCGCAATTTAGCACCTGTATAAGGATTAATTGGCACAGACGCCTCATCAGGAAAGACACCAAGATATTTCAATAGATAAAAACCATTTAATGGCTTACCAATTTGTAAATATGGCTGCCCAATGGCATAACCTGATCTGGAAATACTTCTTCCAAAATCTGGAAGTTTGGTTAATTGATTTTTATTTGTTGTGGCGATTAATGTCATGCTGTATTGCAACCTCTTCGCAGGTGCTGTCAAATAGCCTGTAATGCCAGCTTCAAAACCTGTATTCAATACCGCCCCGCTATTAACACTCTTTTGAGTATATCCACTTGTGCTATTTAAAGGAGTTGTAAACAAGAATCCGTCTTTTGCTTTATGATAATAATCAAAAGTTGCAGTTAACCTGCTATTAAAAAACTCCAAATCTAAACCTACACCGTAGTCTTTTGAGGTTTGCCAAGTTAAATCAGGAATTTGCAAACCATTTGCCCCTGAATAATTTGGTGCCAATATTGGCGATCCATTATAGGTTCCGAGAGCACCGCTACCCGCCCCGGTGTTATATGCACCTAAAGCCAAGTAGTTATCCTGATATTGCTGTCCCGCAGTTCCAATACTAGCTCTTAACTTACCGAAGTTAAACCAGCTACCCACATGATTTGCAAAGAAATTTTCTTTGGTAAAAACCCATGCTGCAGAGGCCGACAGAAAAGACCCCCACTGTTTATCTTTACCAAATTTGGATGAACCATCTCTCCTAATTACTCCCTGAAAAATATATTTCTTTTTAAAATCGTAAGAGAGCCTTGAGTAATAAGATAATAGTCCGTAAGTGATATTATTTGTCTGTAAAGTAATATCTGATTGGGAATAACCTTGAATAACTTGCTGAGCATCGTTTGGTCCATTCACCCCAGCACCAAAAATATTATCGTTAGTGTTTGTGTTAATTGTATTACCAACCAAGAAATCAAAGGTATGTGCATTTGCAAAAGTATGGTGTAATCTGATATTGGTTTCACTTAACAAATCCAGGGTTTCCTGCGAATAATATGAGGCTGATGCTTTACCGTTTAAATTTGCTGCCGAAGGGTTGAAATTTCTTGTACGATAGAACTGATAGCGAGCTGAACCTCTGGAAGATACATTAAGATAATCAGTTACATCGAAACTTCCTTCTAACTGCGCTGAGAGATTTCTGGTTAGATCAATATTCACACCTTTGTTGTAAGACTGTAAAAACGCATCATAGTAACCTGAATTAGGTCCAGGAGCAAATGAAGAAGAAAAGTTATTCCCAACTACTGCAGCATTGAATGTATCTCCACGACGCTGACCTGCATCCTGCTGATTAACATTTACCCTACCTGTAAAAGTTAGTTTTTTGGTTGGGTTGAAAATGCCTTGATATGTTAATGAATAACGTTTGTAACCAGAATTTAACACAACACCTTTTTCATTATAATAATCCGCACCTAAACGGTAACTGGCATTTTCGGTTGCGCCACTAATGCCAAGGTTAATGTTATACAATGTTGCATTTCTAAAATAGAGCTCTTGCCAGTTGGTAGAATTGTTGTAGAAGCTGTTTAAACTGTCTGTTAATTCAATTGGTGGGCTGGAAGTTCCACCACCTACTTTCGAACTTTGATAGGAATTAAATAAGTATAATTTAAAATTTCGCTCTGCTGCTCCGCCATACGTAGCTCTAAGCTGAGGCGGTGTGCTACCCCCAAATTGTGTGTTTAAAGTTACAACAGGCTTACCTGCCTTTCCACGTTTTGTGGTGATGATAATTACTCCATTTGCCCCCCTTGAACCATAGATTGCTGTTGCAGCCGCATCTTTTAATACATCTACGCTCTCAACATCAAACGGGTTTACCCCCCCTAAAACACTTGAAATAGCTTGTCTGGGATTTGAAGGATTGAAAGAATCCTGATCTAATGGTACCCCATCAATAATAAATAAGGGTGTACTTACTACATTTGAATTCGCTGAACTAGAAAAATCTGACAATCCCCTTATAGAGATATTGCTTCGTCCACCCGGTTGACCGGAATTGTTTTGAACGATTAATCCTGGAGCAAGACCTTGCAGTAAGCTTTCGATAGAACCACTTGGTCTGTTTTGTAATTTTTCTCCATCAACGTGACTAATAGAACTTGGATTATTGTGCTTATCTTGTTTGCCATAACCAATAACAACCACATCAGTCAGATCTGATTCGTCCCCTTCCAGAACAATTTTTAAATTTTGTGACCCTTTTACAGATACTTCTTTTCTTTTATAGCCAATGTAAGTTAAAATCAGTACGTCACCGTCTTCAGCATCTATGCTGAATTCTCCATTTGAATCGCTAATTTTCGTTGTATTTTTGTCCTTTACTCTAACTGTTACCCCAGGTAAAGGTAAGCCCTTAATATCAACGACTCTTCCTTTGATAAGTTTGAACTGAATGCCACCCAATGGAGATTCCTCTTCACGTTTTCTTACAACTATGGTGTTCTGATTAACCACGAATGTTAGCGGCTGGCCCTCAAAGCACTTTTCCAGTACAGAAATTAAAGGTTCATTTGTTACAGTAAGTGAAACTGGCTTGGTTTGTTTTATTAGCCGCGGACTATATAAAAATGTATATCCACTTTGCTTTTTAATTTTAATTAAAAGCTGTTCTACTGAGGCATTTTTTTCAGCTAATGTGATATTTTGGGCAAATCCATTTGCACTGACCTGTAAAAATGCAGCAATCATTATCACAACGGTCAATTTTACGCGCATGATGATCTGTTTTTTATTATACAGCCGACTATTTTCATAGCGCGGCCAGCAATGAATATTTTTATTCATACTTTTGTTTAGTTTGGATTGATAATAAATGTTCTTAGAAAATTCATTTGGTTTAGGTCCAGACAAAATCGACCGCGGAGGTGGTTGCGACATCTCCCGGTTTTTTATCCAGATAACCTTTAAGTGGTGCGTTGTTATCTCTTCATATGATTTAGTTTAGTTTGTTGATTTGATTATTTATTTAGTTTTCATAGGAAGATATCAATTCGCAAATACGGTGAGCTTTCGCCCATCTAGTTTAAAATGCACCAGACCAGTTAATTCCAGTGTTTTAATAATTTCAGAAACATTTTTATAGCGTGTTACTGAACCCGCAAAATCTATATTACTAATGTTATTCTCATAAATCACTTCCAGATCATACCAACGCGCTATTTTACGCATTACCGTTTCGGCACTTTCATCATTAAAAACAAAAAAGCCGTCTTTCCAAGCTGCAACCTCATTCACATCGACATTTTTAACCTTTAAAGTATATTCATTAAACTGTGATTGCTGTCCGGGAAGTAAAACAACCGTTCTTTTATTAATTAATGAGCGAACCCTTACACTTCCCTCCAATAAGGAGGTCTTCGTAAGAGCTTCCTCTTCATAGCTATTGATATTAAAATGCGTACCCAGAACTTCAACAATCTGTCCTCTGGTTTGTACCCTAAATGGTTTCTCAGTATCCCTAGCCACCTCAAAATAACCTTCACCGATTAGTTCTACCCTTCTTTCACCACTATCAAAATTCACTGGGTATCTTAACGAAGATCCTGCATTTAGCCACACACTTGTTCCATCAGGAAGATTTACCCGATACTGCCCTCCTAAAGGCGTCTGTATAGTATTATACAGCCCGGGCTTATTCAGTTCGCTACTACCCACCATATTGTAAACCAACTGGCCATCCTGTTTCTTGATAATTTTAATCCCTTCTTGATTGGCAACAACCCCTCCAGTATGTACATCATTGAGGTTTACTTTTGTTCCATCACTAAGTATTAATATCGCCTTATTTCCCCCAGGTTTAATATCATTTAAAACCAGACTCCGCCTTACCTGCTTATCAAATGGCCTATTGCTACTGGTGTAATAGTAAAATAAACCTGCCGACAAAATCAAAAATAAAGAAGCAGCAATTGCCCATGCCATCTTAAAACTCTTCTTATAAGACTTTGGTTCTTTTATTGGAAATGGGATTACAGGCCTTTCAATATGATTTAAACCATCCTCGATTCTTGAAATTAATCCAGCATCTACAACTGAATGATCATTTCTTTGTTCCAGCATTTCCTCCCACCAATACAAAACTATAAGTAATTCAGATCTATCGGCGCGATCAAGCAACTCCGCTAAAGCATCTTGCTGTTGCTTTGTAAAGTTCCCTGATAAGCTTAACTCTAATAACTGCTTTACTTCCTCCAAATTCATGATTATAATCCGATTTAATAGTAAGACAGGAAGAGCTGGGGATTGGACACCCCTGGACAAAAAAATTAATGTAAAATTTTGGTAGTAATACAAACAGCAATAAATGCAGTGAGATCTGCATGAATTTTAAGGTACTCTTTTAAATATTTTGTAGCGGCATACAGTTGCTTTTTAACCATTGATTTGGAAATGTTCAATCTTGCCGCAATTTCATCCTGGGAAAGTTCTTCCCGAATACTCATTTCAAAGACATGTTTGCGCTTGGGTGGAAGTGCATTTATAGCGCGTTGAATAATTTCGTTATATTGAGCATAAATGAAATTGTCATCAGTATTATTTGCGACGAGATCGCGGTGATGAAAAATATAATCAATAGCTTTTTGTCTAACCTTGCTATGCTCGTGCACATTAACCAATTTGTTCCTGGCCATGGTGTACAAATAGCTATTGAAAGATTTTATTGTTGACAAATCTTCCTTCCTTTCCCATATTTTCATAAACATATCGTGAAGAATCTCTTCAGTATCCTCTTTTGAATAATGAACAAATGGGCAAACATATTGATACAATTTTGGAAGATAAAAAACATAGAGCTTTGTAAAAGCAATGCGACAGCCAAAAGAAGCTTCCTGCAGCAACAAATTTTCCCCTACCAGTGCGTTTACACCCTTGCCTTTCATTCTAAGCTTTATATTTTATTTGTTTACACAATCAAACATAATAATTTAATGTAACATTAATATAGCTGATCCCATAAAATATATTTATATCAGGATTGAATCAAGAATATTCGTTTCTTCTGAAAACGTGTTTGATAATAACTTGTAGAAATATGGGATACTACCTCCAAATGAGCGTATTCGTTTATCTTTTGGATATGGTCTAGGAAGCACAAAACATAAAGGAGAGTTCTTAAAAGACATATCTGCGATGGCCAACGGACAGGCAGATGAGGACAAATACATCATCATTGACATCGCTGAGAGTGGCGGGACCGCCGAAAACTTTATTGCCATTGACGAACTAATCAGTGAAGCAGATTATCAGCAGTTTCTCAATAGCTACATCGAGCCAAACATCAATTTCAATATCGTTCGTTTTCGTACCAGAATCATCAGCTTACCTATTTCACGATATATGGTAACACGGAACGACCTTATCTCTTCAAAAAAGATTTTTTCATGGCTCAAAGTGAAAAATCATTCGGCTTTAGGACTGGTGATGGATACATTCGTCTGGGAAGCAGCACAAAAAAATGGAAAGGAAAGATTTCGAACGCATCTATAAATCTCGGCTTGATTCACCCGACAAGAAAGATTTCATAGCAATCGAAACCTATATTGGATAAACCAATTGAATTAACCCCATGCCACCAATTTTTAAATGCAATATAATGAGTTATAAAACATCATGTTAATGATTATTCGTTTTTGTTGAGATGGGGCCAATGCTTTCTGGTTTTTCCAATTATTTAACTTTAAATGAAAATAAACCCGAATCGGAAGTATTTCCTCTATTGTCTTTTGTAATTACTTTCCAGTAATAAACGGTATTAATGGATACTGAAATATCTTTTAAAACGGTATCGGTTAAATCGGCTTTTAAAAGTATCGGCGAAGTACTTTTACCTAAATAAATGCTATAATTCAAAATATCATTGTCGGGATCACTTCCTTTCCATAATAAAGATAGCTTACCGTCAACGGCATTTACTGTTTCACCAAAGCTAGGAGATAAAAGGTCTGCAGGATATGGGGCATATGAGCTGATTCCTACACCTGCGTTAAAAAATTTCCAGACATCGCTTTTGGTGGTCTGGGGATTTTTATCAGATTTTGAATCAACAGACCAAGAATAAGGAGTATTTCTCTGCAATTTTACATCAAACCTCAAATTTTGGGTAAAATAGCTGTTTACCGAGCCCGATTCTAAATTCTTAACCACAAGTTCATATCCATCTGCATTTGCAGCAGCAACCCATTCGAATGTAACAACACTCTGGCTATCAGAAATAATTACACCTGAAGTACATAACTCATACTGAGCCGGTTTAAACAACATTGTCTTAGCTGCTGCAGGTTCCTCTACTATTGGCTCTTTATCTTTTCCACAACCGATAATGACCGTTACAAAAAGTATCATGATGATTTTCTTCATCTATTTTTTAATTACTTTAGTTACTATTGTATTTTTTGCTGTTGCTACCTTTAATATATAAACGCCGGCTGCTATATTCTGAAGATTAAGTGCAATATTTTCACCTATCTGATACAGATGCTGGTATACCAGTATTCCGGCCATACTGTAGAGTTTAACATTCACAGTTGGCGAACCATCATTTGCTACGGCCACATTTAGTACATTATCGAATGGGTTGGGGAAGATTTTAACACCATCACTAATATTAAAGGTTCTATTAAGGGTACCTTGACATGCAATATCGGAACTCAATGACAAGTTATTTATTCCGGGAGATAAGGCTAAAGTCAGCTGTCCATCCGAGGTATATTTTTTACCATTTAAATCTACCTGATAGCTTTTTGCCCCGGTAGAGACTAAATCGAGAGTAAAATTTTGCAGATTCACCGTTGCAAAAAGGGCCAGATCTTTAGGTTCAGTTATAATTATATCAAAACATTGTTGATAACCCGGCTCTTCATTTATACTAATACATATACTGTAGGCCCCAGCAGTGAGGTTATTTATATTTAAAAGATCGGTAAAATTATACTGGGTGGTATTTGCACCCGCCTTAACTGTGGCAACATAATTTAATTTTTTTTCTGCCGAAATCTGAATCGATCCATTTGAATTCCCTTTACAGGTAACCGCCGTGGATGAGATCTTAAAATTGCTGGAAGGCAGCATAAAAACAGCCTCTACTTTAATGGCATTTGAAAATGCTTTAAAGGCACCTATTTTTACCAATACCTGATAATTACCCGAAACAGCAGCACTGTAACTGCTTTCGGTAGCACCTTGGATCAGATTACCATCACGGTACCATTCATATGTATATCCTACGCCGGTACTTGAAGTCAAAGTTACATTTCCGCCCCTTATAAAAGTTGTATTTCCGCTGGCTGTTAAAACCGGCGTTGGTACAAAAGTAAAGCCTTCTAAAATTGCGGTACCCCCTATAGTACCAACTGTAACATTGCCCGAGTTTCCTTCACCTATTACCGCTGTAATTTTTGTGGATGAATTTACCACATAAGATGCCGCTTTAATGTTTCCAAAGCTTACATCACTTGCCGATAAAAAGCCTCCACCGGTAATCTCGATAGTAGCCCCCGATGTTGCAATTTTTGGGGTAAAAGAAGTAATTACAGGCATTGGCGCCACAACTTTAAATTTTATGCTGTTGCTTTCCAGTTTAAGGTTACCGCATAATGGCACATTACTGAGCTGGCATAAAACCACATCGTCATTTTTCAAACCCGCATCAGTGTAAATATTCGAGTTCGTTCCAACAACATTACCATTTTTTAACCATTGATAAACCGGGGTGATATTGCCGGCATTAGCTACGGTTGCGGTGATGATAACGGCATCGCCAATCATGATATTCGAATTGGGCTTGGCACTGATAACAACTGTTGTTGATACTGAACTGGATACCGTAAGTGGATTATTGACCACTATAGCGCTATAATAATCTTCATCACCCGATTGGGATGCAGAAATTATGGTTTGCCCAGCCTTCTTTAAGTGTATTTTATTGCCATCAACAATGGTTGCCACTGTGGTATCACTACTGAGTAGGGTAACCTTCAATCCTGATGTTGCCTTTACATTCACGTCAAAATCCGTATCACAGATTGTTTTCTGACTGAGGGTAGGGAATAAGATACTCTGATATTCTTTTTTCACCTCGGCAGGGTTAAAGGCCCAAAAATCAACCTGCGGACTAAGCTTCCCGCCTCCTCCTAAATAGCCCAGGTTGTTTATCGAAGTGCCAGCGGCATTGGTACGATCGCCCCCACTGTAATCGGGCATTCTTTTCCAACGATCGGTAACTGGGTTATATTCATAAAAATCTTTTCCGATAATCTGGATGCCACGTCCGGTTCCAATGTATCCTTTACCTGCAATAGAAAATCCAGCTGCCCCTGATCTTGCCCCGCCCTTAAAATCGGCCTTTTGTGTCCATTTATCTGTTGCTGGATCATACTCCCAAAAATCGTTCTTATAGGAGGTACCATCCCAACCAGTACCCACATAACCTTTATTCCCAATCGTAAAAGCAACAGCCTCGTACCTGCTCACCCCCGGAAAATCGGCTTTCCTTGTCCAGCTTTTCTTCTCAGAATCAAATTCGTATAATTCGTTACTGAACTGAAGATTGGTCATATACCCTAAGCCAACATAAGCTTTACCACCTATACTAAAAGCAATTGCACCTTGCCTCCCCAATCCGGGAAAATCGTAAGAAATGGTAAGCCTATTGGTTTGCGGCGAATAAACCCTAAAATCCATTAACCTATATGGTCGTGCATAATTCTCAAAACCGGTTCCTACGTAGGCTAATCCATTTACACCAAAGCCAACACCGTACTCACGGTTGCCGGTACTAGACAATTCAGCAAGAATCTTCCATACATTGGTTTTTGGATTGTACTCGTATAAATTCGGGCTCTGGCTGCCACCATTACTTGCATAAATCTTATCCTCCAACGTAAAGGCCACCCCACCGTTACCAATCGGCGATGTAGCTTTCGCCACCCACGCACTATCGGGAATATCATTCGGATAAATGATCAATTTCTGACTAACCGGTTCGGCAGCGAAAAAGTTTGCATTTCCAGGTTGACTTGCCTTAATGATTAATTCACCAGCCTTTTTGATCTGTACCTGACCACCAATGATGGTAGCCAACGATGGGTCATTAACGGAGTAGGTAATGGGTAGTTTAGAAGTGGAACTGGCCTGAAGTGAAAAACCCAGGTTCTTATATTGTGCTGCAGCTATTGGTCCAAAAGTAATAACCTGTGCCGATTTAATAATTGTTAGCGGTAATGAAACAGTGCTGGCAGCTAAATAATTCTCGTTTCCGGTCTGCAAAGAGGTAATGGTTACGGTACCCGTTCCTAAAATACTGAGTTTGCCATCCACAATCTTAACGATACTGGTATCACTACTGCTGTAGTTAACCTTTAAACCGGATGAGCTTGACGATCCGGGGTCGAAATCTATATCTAAAAACTGTTTAATGGGCAATGCAGGCATTGTGATCTGCTGTGGACTTTTATTGATCACCAATTGCTGCATTACCGGAGCAGAAGTAAGGTAATTGGCGTTGGTTTGGTAAGCAATTATCCCTACTACCCCAGCCTTTTTGATGTGTATTTTGCCATTTAAAATTACCGCAATGGTTGTATCATTACTCTTATATCCAATAGTGCCCCCATTACTGATTGTTGCCGCTGGAGAAAAGTCGGCATCTCCATAAACCTTCTCAGGCAGCGCATTAAACATAATGTACTTTGGGACATTAACGGTTTTGGGATCGAATTCCCATGTTTCTTTTGCATTGGTAGTAACGTTAAACGAATCAGACCCACCAATTACATAAGCTTTATTATCAGCCGCCACAAACATCATATAAGTTTCCGTTATTTTTGAATTTTCCGGACGGCTAATAAAAGTATCAGAAAGTGGATCGTATTCCAATACGGTAATACATGGATAATAGGAAACCTCGGCGGTATTAGAAAAAAAATAACCTTTATTATTCAAACTTGTTCCACCCACAATAGAAGAACTTCCCCTGTAAAACTTTTGATCATTTTGGTTTTTAATGTCCAGTTTCCGATGCCATTGATCTGTAAGGGCATCATACATATAAAAGGCATCAAAGCCTGTTTTATAGTCGTAAGTACCAACATAACCATTGTTGCCGATGCTAAACGCACCTGGCACATAGCCCGTGTTTACAAAATCCGCTTTCTTTTCCCAGCTATCCGTTTCGGGCGTATAGGCCCACATATCGTTCTCGCCATAAAACTTGATGGAATTACCGCAACCGATATAACCCTTGCCATTGATTACGAAACTAAAGGCAAATTCACGTGCCACACCTTCAAGATCTTTTTTTTGTACCCAGGTGTTTTGGTCTGCATCGTACTGCCAAACATCTTTCAAATTGGTTCCCCCATAAAACCTACCGCCTCCGGCCACAACATATCCTTTGTTTTTGATGGTAAAAGCTGATGCTCCCCAACGGGCTTTACCTGGCAGATCGGCCTTTTGTGCCCAGGTATCGCTTACCGGATCATACTCCCAATTGTCTTTAAGAAGCACATCATTTTTGGTTTTGCCACCAACCATGTAAATTTTCTTTCCAATTGAAAAAACAGCAGCGTTAGACCTTACCAGGCCACCGTGCTCGGCCCTTTTAGTCCACGATTTGGTTACAGTAAAAGATTGTGTCACATCAACTGCCGGTTCATAATTTTCATTACCGGCCTGACTAGCGGTAATAAGCGTAGATCCTACCGAATTATAGTATAAATAACCATCAATAACGCTGAAATACGAACCTGCATCGAGGGTAAGTTTATACGTAATGGTAAGCTTGGATGAGCTTTTGGCCTTCAAGGCAACATGTGATGAATCTAAGGTACCCACACCAGGTGCAGGAAAATCGATTACTTGTTTCGCCTTATTGATAATCAACACCCTGGTTATGGAGGCTCCACTGTCGTCAGTAGCCTTGATATTAACCGTTCCGGCACCAACTATATGGACTTTATTATTAACAATTGTGGCAAAGGCACTATTGTCGCTACTATAGGTAATCGAACCGAAAGAACTAGAAGCTCCGGGATTAAAATCGGCATTGCCAAACGTTTTCGCGGGGATTAAGGGAAAATCGATATTCCCTTTTGCATAAACATTTTCTGCAATACTCAATAAGAAAATAAACAGTAAAAATATTTTTAAAGCTTTAACCGGTAAGGTAAACATAAGTGCATTAATTTATAGAACGTTGGCTTTTTCCAATTCTTCTGAGGTAACTTTTGGAGGCATTACCCCTTCTTTAAGTTTTCTAACCACGATTTCGGCAATTTTTTTACTACTTGCTTTAGTTTTGAATCCCAAACTACCGGGTAATCCCGGAATGTTACGTTGTAATATTACTTTCTTACTATCAATATAGATTTCATAACCCCATGTATTTTGGATCGAGGGAATTATTTTATAAGAAATTGTTGAATGAGACTTTTTTTTACTCTCTTGTTGTCGGTAAGTCCATGAAAGATGCATTAATCCAGCACCAAGAATCAGCAACAACAGGGGTTTTGGGGTAAAATTGTTAAAAAGAATGGAGAGCATACCAATAATTTCAGTCTCTAAATATAGACAAAAGATTTGAGATCGGCATAGACCATCATTGTAATTACTTAACTCAATTGTTCTAATTCGCCTGTGTACCTCCAGGAGTAAATCGTGTTTCATATTGAACTGGGATGAAAGAATTAATATATAAAAAAGCTGCCATTGTATTACGGTACCTTTGACCGGCATCATCTCATGTAGAAAGCCTATATGGTGACCCAAAAAAGGTGGTAACTCCAACATTTAAAGCTCCAGCTCCTTTAGTTTTTTTCATAAAATTAAGTGATTGTGGTGCTAAACTTACTCCAATACTAAAAACTGAATAGTTTGGGCCAAGTCCACCTCCTACAGCCACAAAGTCATAAGAACCAGATACTCCTTTTGATAACCCATTCCAATCAGAAAAAACATGTAAGTTTTTATAGGATGATGAAAAGATAAAAAAAACACCATGTGATGCAGAGGGTGAAGCAAGGCCAGGCGCATAATAAATAGTTTTATATTGCCTAGCCCAGCCTTTATTGGTAATGAGTAATCCTGTTTCTGCTGTCCCTCCAACTCCTACACCTCCTAAGGGGAGTATTTATACTTACATTATAACTACCCCCACTTCCTGCAAAATCACCTACAAGAAACTGATTACCTCCTGATGGCTTGATAGCACCAACATCAATTCCGATTCCACCTCCAAAACCAAGATTACCGTTAAACGTAAAATATGCAGTATTTTTCCCAGTTGCATCTGTTACCATCCCTCCTCCAAATCCACCAAGCAATGCTCCATTTACTGATAATCCAATAAGTTCCCCATAGTTTGCCTTGTACTAAAAACTGAACCTGTTTCATTAGTAAAAACGTCACTTGAGTTATTAGCTAATGTAATACTCCCACCTGTTAATGTTCCGTCGTCATATTGGTCTTTGGTTTAGCTACAGAATGAATTATTTCATGTGCAGCATCCGCTGCAAGAGCCCCTTCAAAATTACCTGCCCCATAGACTTCGGTATATAATTTTGTTTGTTCAGATGGTTGGCATGTTGCTGGATCAATCATGGTTAACCCACCGTAATGATATTTTCCATTTTTTTCAATGACCCCTCATATAAGCCCAGCATTTCTGCTAGGCTTTGATTTATTTTAAGTCCAAGTGAGCACTTGAATTACAATTTATCAAGCTATAAGCCTACCGCCTTATAGGGACTTAAGGTGACATATATATTCTTGTGGCAGATGTTTTTTTACATTATTTAGCTCATGTTCGGATTGTTCAAAAACCTTTGTAAACAATTCTTTATAACTCTCCTTAAAACCAACAATATCAAGGGGGAAATCATAATCATTAGCAGAATATTTACCCCACACGCCACTTTCTCCAAAGACAAAAAATTCTTTATGTATAGACTCTAATAAAGTTGAAGACACAAAATTCCCACTATTAAGTTCCTGCCAATTAATATCGGAAGGAAACCGCATCCGAAATGTTGGCTCTTTCAAACGTCCGCCGAAATCATTTTCTATTATAAAAAGAAATTCATCTCCTACATTTAAAATGCACTCTTGTAATTTTTTAAAATCTTCCTCAACAAATAGACATCCACCTTCTAAAACTAGAAGGTCAAAATTTTTAGAAAAAACCAGATTTGGCAATGCCGTATTTCGGTTAATGAAAATGCTCTTCAGGACTATTTCCCATTTACTTTCATATTCTTCGCTTGTGAGCCAGTACTTACCAAGGTATTCTTCCCCTTTTTGTAGGTCACCCCATTCAGAACGGGAAATCGACTTAGAATACATATCATACCCTTTTAATGAGTACATATCAATTAATTGCTGATATTCTTTCATGGATTAATTCTGATTTTAAAAATTTCTCCGCCTTTGTTTATATCTAGGGTATATTGCCCTGTTTTTGTAGAATAATGATTAAATAAAGTAGTACCGTTAGATAATTCCACAGCCCCACTTCCCAACTGTTTTCCTCCTTTTGAAAGCGTCTTAAATATTGCCTCTCCATCTCCTTTAATGAAACCTTGCGTCGCTCCTTTTTTTGTTGAAGAAAGAGCCACGTTTTCTAAAAGGCCATCTACACTATTAAATAATTTTGCTACTACTTGCCCACCTTCTTTTTGGAGAATTTCTCTTAGCACAGGACCTGCCGTTTCGACCACTTTACCTGCAACCTTTCCGCCTGCAATATCCAGCATTCCCATTCCTAATCCCGCAACAACAGTTGTATTATCTTTTTCTACCGTTCCCTTAGAGATTTTCATGGCAGAGCCAAGACCTGGGATATAGTCCAGTTTATCAAGGTTTTTCTCTATCTGTTTATTTCTGGCATCAAGCCCGCTCAGCCTTTTTTGGCCCTCGGCCTTTTGGATAACCTCCTCTTCTGTTCTAGGTGACTGGGTGCCGATACCCAAAAAGTCCAGTAGCTTTTTCCATGGCGGGTCATCCGCATACATTCCGTCAACATCTATAAAACGTACCGGGTTATTCATCCCATAACTATATGGGCTGTACCTTCTTGATATTTCCGACATTGGGTCAATGGTATTAAAACGCCCAATTACCGGATCATAGAACCTCGCGCCATAATCATATTGTCCTAACTCCTCTTGCAACTCCTTGCCATTATAAAGGTACTTGTTAAGCCCCGCTTTTGCAACCGGCTCTTTTCTCAACCCAAAAGCATAATAATCATCACGTTGCAATACTTCCAGTTGATTGGTATTAGGATTCTGGTAAAAAGTAACCCTAACATTCCCCAAATGATCGCTCAGGTTATATTCGTAACTGTAATTGCTACCATTTCTACGGGCCAAGCCTTCTTCGGTTTGGATGAAATCGATACTGCTATTGGTGTACTGAATACCAGCTATATAATTAGTCGTAGCACCACCCGCTTGTTTTTGGAGTTTCTGGCCAGCGGCAGTATAAGTATAGTTAACATTCGGACCAGTAACCGAAACAGGCAGGTTAAGGTAATTATAATCAATGTTGGTAATCCCCCTAGCCGTATTGGTTTTTTGGTTACCATTAGCATCGTAGCTATAGGTACCGTTGGTAAAACCACTAATGGCTGTCAACCTGTTCCCATCGTAACCCGTATAGTTGTTGGTACTAAAGTTATCACGGGTTAAACTGGTAATATTACCCATCACATCATAACTAATGGTTTCGCCAAGGTTATTGCC
>NZ_QAJQ01000049.1:0-1258 GCF_003852395.1 Pedobacter sp. KBW01 | reverse complement strand
GCGGGGTCTGACTCCCACCTTGATCGCGTAGAGCGATCGGGTCCAATGATCTGATGATCGACAGTCCAGGTGCAAGCCTGAGGCAGAAGATTTCAGATCGAGGTGTATTCACTTGAAGTGCTGCGGTTTCAATACCGTGCTCTGATGTGTGTGCAGGCTCCCTTGGCATGTGGTCAATGGGAGCCTTTTCTATTGCCACGACATCATTTGAGCTAAAAAGGAGTGAACACATCAGCGAGACGCGCATCAATGACCGGATTCGGGTTCCCGAGGTCCGGTTGGTCGGACCCAACGGTGAACAGGTCGGTATCGTTGCCATTCGCAAGGCACTCGACCTCGCTCGCGAGGCAGATCTCGACTTGGTCGAGGTTGCACCGCAGGCGAAGCCTCCCGTCGCCAAACTCATGGACTACGGGAAATTCAAATACGAATCTGCTCAGAAGGCCAGAGAAGCCCGCAAGAACCAGGCGAACACTGCGCTGAAAGAGATCCGCTTCCGTCTCAAGATCGATGAACACGACTACGAGACGAAGAAGGGGCATGTGACCCGCTTCCTGTCCGGTGGCGACAAGGTCAAAGTCATGATCATGTTCCGCGGTCGTGAACAGTCTCGCCCCGAAATGGGCATCAAGCTGCTCAACCGCCTGGCCGAAGATGTGTCGGAACTGGGCACCGTCGAATCCTCACCACGGGTCGACGGTCGCAACATGGTGATGGTCATTGCCCCACATAAGTCAAAGTCCGACGCCAAGGCCGAGGCCCGCAAGGCATCATCCGATGCCAAGGGCAACGTCGCCGAGGTGAAGTCCCGACGCGATCGCGTCGCTGCAGAGAAACAAGCAGCGCCCGACGCGTGAGAAGTAAGTACCGATTCGCTGGAGCCTGAACGGTTTCAGCGTGTGAAGTAGTTGCCGGTGGTCGCCACCGACAACGAAATGCAAAGGAGAACGGCTCGATGCCGAAGCAGAAGACGAACAGCAGCGCCAAGAAGCGCATGCGTGTGACGGGTACTGGCAAGATCATGCGTGAAGGCGTGAACAACCAGCACAAGTTCGAGGGCAAGTCCTCGGCCCGTAAGCGTCGCGTTGCCGAGGACCAGGTCCTCACCGGCGGAGATCGCGCCAAAGCCCGCAAGCTTCTGGGCAAGCTCAAGGGCAGGTGAGACCCTCTCGGGTCTCCATCCCGGGCAGCCACTGATGTGGTTCCCACAGCTTGAACCAGACTCCGGCACCGCCGGTTGAACCAACTTTGAAGGAGC
>NZ_QAJQ01000048.1:0-1427 GCF_003852395.1 Pedobacter sp. KBW01 | reverse complement strand
TAGACTGAACCCAAAAGTTTAGACGAATTTAAGATTAGTTTTTGAAATGATGAGCTCGATATTGTATCGGGCTCATTCCGTTTAGATTAAGTTTTATTCTATCGTTATTATAATAGTTTATATATTCTATGATTTCCTTTTTTAATTGCTCAACAGAGTCATATCTTTTGAGATAAAATAACTCTGATTTAAGTATTCCAAAGAAGTTTTCAATTATTGCATTATCTAGGCAATTCCCTTTTCTTGACATGCTTTGAATAATTCCATTCTGTTGTAATAAATGTTGGTATTGTTTCATTTGATACTGCCATCCCTGATCTGAATGTAAGAGCAAAGGTTGGGTATGTTTTACTTTTTCCAGCGCTTTGTTCATCATGGTCATTACACTTTTAAAGTCGGGCCGTTCAGAAAGTTGATAGCTGATGATCTCCTGGTTATATAGATCTATGACAGGCGATAGATAAAGTTTCTTTCCCGATACATTAAACTCGGTAACATCGGTTGCCCATTTTTGATTTGGCCGTTCTGCTTTAAAACTCCTATTCAAAAGATTAAGAGCTATTCGGCCCAGATTCCCTTTGTATGATCTATATTTTTTCACCCTGATAACGCTCTTTAGATTTAAGCACCGCATTAGCCGAAATACTGTTTTGTGATTAACAGTATGGCCTTTTTGACGCAGGAGTAGTGTAATACGCCTATATCCAAGTCTGCCTTTGTGCTCATGATAAATATTTTGAATAATCTCTTTAATCTCAAAATACTTGTCAGCAGAGGATAGCTTTGCATGATAATAAAAACTGCTTCTTGCCATACTCATACAACTGAGCAGTATTGCCAAATCATATTTATGCCTTAGCTCCATTATGGCTTTTGTTTTTTCTTGGTTTGAGCTAAGGCCTGAAGCTTTTTTAGTAGTTCATTTTCTGCCCTCAGATACTCGTTTTCTTTCAGCAACTCCTCCTCACGGGTCAAGGGTAGGACTGGTTTCTTTGCTTTGCGTTTTATTGGTAGTTTCATCTTTATAGGCCGACCTTTTGGTTTGCTGATCAGGCCTAATTCTCCTTCGGATTCATAAGCACGCTGCCAGTTTATGATAACTGATTCGCTTGGTATATTAAACCGGACACAGGCCACTCGTAAAGATAATAATTCCTTATATATAGCTTTTAAAACTGATAGTTTAAAACCTGAACTATATTGCTGCTTTGATCTTGGTTCAAGTCCTTGCTTGCCATAGGCATCATAAAAGCCTAACCATAATCGAAGATTAGAGTGTTCTATACCCTTTTCTTTGGCTATTGATTTTGCCGATCCCTTGCCCTCCAATACAGCTTCTACGCATTCAAGTCGAAATTTATAGTCGTACTTTTTTCTTTTAAACATAAAAATGCCCCCAATAAGTGTCTAACTTTTTGGGGGCAGTG
>NZ_QAJQ01000047.1:0-4401 GCF_003852395.1 Pedobacter sp. KBW01 | reverse complement strand
CTAATTACAAATCCCGACCAGCGATCAACAATTAGTTTATTTTACTAAATTCCGGCATGAAAAAATTTGGCTTTCTCATCTTCTTATGCTTTGCTCTTAAAGGCTTCTCACAAGATTCTACTTATACCCGCAATGTAATTAATACGCTTACCGCTAAGCAATTTTGGGGCAGGGGTTATACTAAAAATGGGATGAAAAAAGCGGCCACTTACCTTGCTGAAAGCTACAAGAAAATTGGCCTGTTACCTATGGGAACCAATTATCAGCAATTTTTTAGTTTCCCTGTAAATACTTTTCCTGGTAAAATGCTGGTCGAAATTAACGGTAAGAAACTAATTCCGGGCAAAGATTTTATTGTGAACAACGAAAGTAAAGGCCTTAAGCAACGGGCTGTATTGAAAAAGATAGATAGTGTTAAATATGAAGCTAGTCCGGCACTGCAACTCGTGCTGAAAGATAAACTCACCTGGTCTGTAGCAACCGAAGTAGCCGCTACCACTACCATTCAGCTTAACAAAAAAAGCATTAGCACGCTACCCAAAGAAATTGATGTTGACATTGAAAACCAGTTTATCGAAAGCTTTACTGCAACCAATGTATGCGGTCTGGTAAAAGGAACCCAATATCCCGATTCGCTTTTAATCATTACTGCCCATTACGATCATTTAGGAGGTATGGGTGCAGACACCTATTTCCCCGGTGCTAATGATAATGCAGCCGGTGTGGCAACACTATTAAGTTTAGCTAAGTATTACGCTGCAAATCCACAGCCTTATAGCATTGGCTTTATCTGTTTCGCTGCCGAAGAAGCCGGATTGCTGGGGTCGCGGTATTTTGTAGAAAACCCGCTGGTAGCTTTATCCAAAATCAAATTTCTGATCAATTTAGACCTGGTAGGAACCGGAGTAAGCGGAATGACCGTAGTAAATGCCAGCGTTTACCCAAAAGCATTCGCCGACCTGAATAAAATCAATAACGAACACCATTACATTAGCAAAATTAACCCTCGCGGCAAAGCAGCCAACAGCGATCATTATTTCTTTACCGAAAGTGGGGTACCTGCATTCTTTATCTACACCCAGGGTGGGCCTGCGGCCTATCACGATGTGTTTGATGTAGCCGAAAACCTGCCTCTTACCGAATACAATGATCTGTTTAAATTAATTGTCGGGTTTAATCAAAAACTGATGCGAAACTGATTTTCAGGATCAAAGCCTCAGTTCTTTATTCCAACCTTTTATTTCCGGCTACAAGCAGCCCGCTATCCAATTTTTGCGTTGGGATAATATTATAAGCCTTTGGGATAATTAAATAGCACCGCTAAGCAGCACTACGCATCTTTGAACCAACAAAAACACAAACCCGGTTCACGATGAAAATTATAACAAAATTTAGCCTGGCATTATTCCTTTTAATTGGTGTTTCAGTTAAATCAAATGCCCAAAATCAGATAGAAATTGTAATTGTAGGTTCTGCCCACGACAATTCCAAATCGACCCAAAACTTTCAGCTGATTATTGATAAGTTGAAAAACTTTAAACCTGATATGGTTTTTGGCGAATATCTACCAAAAAGCGATTACGCCAAACTGGAAGCCGATAACTGGGCAAGAAAAGCCTTTGATAAAGGACAGAATTATCTGGAAAAACGCAACCCCGAAAACGTCAAAAATCTATCTACCCAGATTAAAAAAGATAAGAAGGCGCTTGCATCATTTGCCTACTACCATAAAACCCGCATGAACCTTGCGGTTAATTATGCCAAAAACTGGGACCGCGGCAATGCAGACTATCAGATTTTTGTACTGGAAAACTATATGAAAAACAGCTTCGGCAAAGAAGAGCAGGCCGCGTATAACAAAATGTTCGGAGGTACTGACTCGCTAAAAAAGTTTGGCTTTTACCGCACAGGCAGTGAGTATGCCAAAATCTATTTTCCGTTAATTTATCAGTTAAAACAAGATCAAATTTACAATATGGATTGCCAAACTTACGATAAACCATGGAGCATAGCCTGGGCCGAAACAGATTCATTATCTCAAATATTGATCAAAAAAGCCAAAGCCGATAGTAGCTCACCAGAAGGGGCAACAATGAAAGCCATAGAAGCTTACTGGAGCTATACACCCGAAGAAGAAAAAGCTTTTAATGCTGATGCGTATGCAGGAATGAATACAACAAAATATGGCGTGTTGGATGAAGCCTGGAATTTTTATGGTGGCCCCCATTTTTACGGCTACGCGGGTTTCCCGACAGAAAGCGTTAAAGCAATGATTGCACAATGGACCTTAAGAAATGAAGGCATGTGCAAAAACATTATCGAACAGGCAAAAACAAAAAAAGCCAAACGTGTTGTAGTTGGCGTTGGTGCATCACACCGCAAATGGATGGAAGAAATTTTAGTTAAAAACCCGGATGTTAAAATCATTAATTACAATGATTTGCATTAGCGTAGTTAAATAGACCTAAAGCGTGTCAGATAGCAATATCTGACACCTACAGTAAGATTTATCATAAAAACATTTCAGCCAGTAACTGATAAGATTTTATCCGGTCTTCGAAATGTTCGGTAATGGTAACAGCCATCAATTCATCTACATCATAATCAGCAGCGAGTTTACTAAGTCTCTCCTTAATCACATCAGGCGTTCCATAAATCATTCGGGGTTTATTTGCATTTATCCGTTCCTGTTCCGCAGCAGTATAGGTTATATGTTTAATATCTTCCCAACCGGTGGAAGTTAAGCCTCCTCCTTTTTCCAATTGCAAAAAGCGATGACTCATTAAAGCTTCCTGCTGCCTAACTTTCTCTTCATCTTCTGAGCAGAAAACAAAAAATGCAACATTATCAACCGGTCTGGCCAAATCAACCGAAGGTTTAAAATGATCGCGGTAGTATTGAACAGCCTGAGGTCCGCCATGTGGATTAATGAAATGGGCAAATGAAAAGCCGAGACCAAAATGAGAGGCAAACACTGCACTTTGTCCGCTGCTACTTAACAGCCACTGCGCAGGTACAGTTTCCGAAATCGGAATTGCCTTTATCTTAGCCTGAATTCCACCATCCGAAGTATCGTGCAGGTAATGCTGTAAATCACGTAATTGCTCCATAAAATCCTGCTCGCTCCAATTGTTAGATGGATTTAACATCGAAGCTGTAATACGATCGGTACCGGGTGCCCTACCCATTCCCAGATCGATGCGGTTTGGATGCATCACTTCGAGTAAACGGAAGCTTTCTGCAACTTTCAACGCACTGTGATTGGGCAACATAATACCACCCGAACCTATACGCAGGGTTTTGGTATGATTTGCCAGGTGGGCAATTAAAATTTCGGGGGTAGAACCAGCTAAACTAGTAGTATTGTGATGCTCCGAAACCCAAAAACGATGGTAGCCCAGTCGCTCGGTTTCTTGTGCAAGCAAGGTAGTTTCTTCAATTGCCCTACGTGCGGTAACACCTTTGCGCACCGGCGACTGATCTAAAACGCTTAATTTAATTTTAGTACTGCTCATTTCAACAAATGTAGCAGACCATCGATTCAATTAATGAACAGGAAAGGCTTTATGACTTTAAAATTATTGCGCCAGCGTCAATTTGACCAAATACTGATCTTCGCCATCATCAAAAATAATTGCGCAGTCCCAACCCGTTTCTTTAGCTACCGATTTAATGGTTTCTTCATCCACGTAAATCCAGTTAAACCAGTTGCCCTTTTCTCCTTTGTACTCGTACTGGTAAGAAACCTCGCCGTAATACTGATTTTGGGGCTTAGGCATATCTTCGTACAGGTAAGCAATATCCGATGAATCGAAAATGACCTGTCCGCCGGGATTAAGCAAATCTTTGATCTTGTTCAAAAAATCTTTAAAGCCAGGCAATGTACCTGTAAGGCCAATACCGTTCATCAACATTAAAATGGTATCGAATTTTTCCTGGTAGGTAAAAATATCATGCACCTGTGCTTTTCTCACACCACGGTCTTTCATAATATTTACTGCAGCTTCAGAAATATCGATAGCAGTAACATCGATGTTAAAGGCCTGCAACAATAAGGCGTGGCTCCCCACTCCTGCTCCGATATCCAAAACCTTGCCGGTACACATGTGTAGGGCCTGCAGTTCTAAAACCGGCATATCTTCATCATCGCGAAAGAAAAATTCTAATGGCATTTCTTCGGGTTCGCCATAAGAGTTGTGCAACCACAGCGTATCGGCTTCGCCGTTTCTGTAAATATCAGTAAGTGCTTTACCAAAAACATCCATGCGGCAAAGATATGGAGGAAAGCTGAAAGACTAAAGCAAAAAGCGAAGTATGGCAGTTTAGCTGCGCAAGTTAGTCGGGATTTAAAAGCCCAACCTTAAGAATCCTTTAGCCAAGGTCTGGATTACAAATTAGGAG
>NZ_QAJQ01000046.1:0-1561 GCF_003852395.1 Pedobacter sp. KBW01 | reverse complement strand
TGTCTTGTCCTGAAATAGCTTGTCATTAATGCAAGCAAAAAATGAAAGCAAAAACAGAGAGGACTATTAAACCTACCATTGCCTCCCGAAAGCCCTGGGGCAGATTGGACGAGGAAACCAAGATCAAGATCGTTAGTGAAGTCAATAACGGGCTGCTGAGCGAACGTGCAGCGGGACGAAAGTACGGTTTGCCAAAGAGCACCATTGGCATGTGGCGTGACAAGCATAATTTAGCTACCTTGCTAAGCCCGAAAACTCAAGATGGGCCTTTAGCCATGGATGAATCCAAAGAATCGAAGCTGCTCAAGAAAAAGATCGAAGAACTTACCAAGGCCCTGTCAGATGCACAATTGAAGAATGTTGCCCTAGAAACAATGATAGAGGTCGCGGAAAGTGAACTGAAAATCAAGATCAGAAAAAAGCGTGGTACCAAACAGTCTTAAGGATGAGGCAAAAACTACCGGGAAAGTCCCTGATGGAACTTTGCGCACTGTTTGGTGTAAGCCGCCAAGCCTACTATCTGGCACACCAACATGCTGCCATAACTGATATTTCCAATATGGTAATATTGGCTCTGGTTGCTGAATTTCGTTCTTCTATTCCTATGCTGGGGACCCGAAAGCTGTTGCATATGCTTGCCCCGGAAATGAAGAAGCACGATATTAAAATGGGTCGGGACCAGCTCTATGACCTCCTGAGGTTCCATGGACTGCTTATGCGCAGAAGGAGACGGCATGTGCAGACAACCAATTCCCACCACTGGCTCAGAAAATACCCCAACCTCACGAAACATATGGTATTGTCAGCCGCTGAACAATTATGGGTCAGTGATATTACCTACATCCGTACGCTGGAAGGCTTCAGCTATCTGAGCCTGATCACAGATGCCTATTCCCGAAAGATCGTGGGCTATGCCCTTCACCACAGCCTGGAAGCGGTCGGCTGCATAGCCGCATTGGAGATGGCCATCAAGAGCAGAAAGAGAGCGTCGCCGTTTATCCTTGTCCATCATTCAGACCGGGGAATACAATATTGTTCCCAGGATTATACCGCTATGCTGAACGAAGATCGGATCGCCATAAGCATGACCCAGACTGGCAGTCCGTATGAAAATGCACTGGCTGAACGCATCAACGGTATCATAAAGAACGAATTCTATCCAAGAAGGATTTACCAGAACCATAAGGAGGCAAAGAAATCTATAGCGGCAATAGTTCGGAACTACAATGAAAAAAGGCCCCATGCAAGCGTGGATTATTTCACCCCGCATCAGGCCCATGGTATGTCGGGAGAGATCAACAAGCGATGGAAACATTATCCCTACAAGAAATCGAAGATGAATGAAGAGCCCGTACTGGTTACCTGATCAGAGGACAAAATAAAAAGTAGGAACTTCTTGAGTTCATGAAACTCGAGTTGTACACTTGTAAAGTAAAAGCAGGATTAGTACAAAAATGATGTAAACTAATTCTAGTATTATCACTCAAAAACGACAAGTAATTTCAGGACGTGACATAATATTGGGGATTGCGGCAATAGTATCCACCTGTTTTCGCGCATA
>NZ_QAJQ01000045.1:0-1391 GCF_003852395.1 Pedobacter sp. KBW01 | reverse complement strand
TAGACTGACCCCAAAAAGTTGGACGAAGTTACGCAATGTTTTTAAAGTAATGAGTTCGGTATTCCACCGGACTCATTCCATTTAAATTAAGCCTTATTCGGTCCCTATTATAATATTTAATATACTTTCTAATCTCAGAATGTAATTGTGATACCGAGTTATATTCATTTAGATAAAATAATTCTGATTTAAGCACTCCAAAAAAGTTCTCAATTATAGCGTTATCCAAGCAGTTTCCTTTTCTGGACATACTTTGCATTATCTGTTTATCTTTTAGTTTTTTCTTGTACTTCTCTAGCCTGTACTGCCAACCTTGATCAGAATGGAGAATTGGTTTTTCATGGTTTTTGATTTTCCTGAAACCTTTATTGAGCATATCCAAAGTCTGCCGATAGTTAGGCGATGTAGATAAGTTATAGCTTATAATCTCACCATTAAACAGATCAATTATTGGTGATAGGTATAGCTTTTTCCCCTTTACTTTAAACTCAGTTATATCGGTAGCCCACTTTACATTAGGCTTATCAGCAGTGAAATCTCGTTTTAAGATATTATCCGCGGCTTTGCCAATTTCACCTTTATAAGACTTATATTTTTTGACCCTTATCTTACTCTTCAAGCCTATCTGCTTCATGATTTTAGCAATGGTTTTAAAGTTTACAGGGATGTCCAATTCTTTTCTAAGGGCTAACGTTATTCTTCGATAGCCATATCTTCCGAAATGTCTTTGATACAGTTTTTTTACTTCTTTTACCAAGTCTATATGCTTATCTAAAAAAGCACTACTATCTCGATGATAATAGTAGCTACTTCTTGCTAGCTCAGCGAGATGTAAAAGATATTCCAGTTTGTGTAAGCGCCTTAACTCCGTAACTATTACGGCTTTTTCTTTTTGACTTGCTTGCTTTGAGCTAAGGCTTCCAACTTTTTTAGATAAGCTACTTCTGCTCGTAAATATTCATTTTCGATGGTTAACCGCTCCAAATCAGTCATAGAGTCTTTGATTCCTGGGACTACTTTTTTCTTAGCCATCCTTTTTGTAGTTTTCTTATTTTTTAAATGATCACCACGTTTATCTACTAGACCTTGATAGCCACTCTGTTCAAACTTAACAACCCATTGATAGAGTGTTGAAAAAGAGGCAACCATAAAAATAGCACAGGTGTCAATCAAAGATAATTCGCTTGCTTGATAATAGCGAATGATTTCAAGTTTTTCATCTGCCGTATAGCTTTTAACCACGATATCTTCCAAACCTTTTTCTCCGTGGTGCTCATGGAGTTTGCACCAAAATTGTAACTGTGATTTAGCCAATCCGTGCATATCGGAAAGTACGTATACAGAGTTTGCTTCTCCGATTAACTTGTTGACTAAATCAAGTTTAAACTGAT
>NZ_QAJQ01000044.1:0-16777 GCF_003852395.1 Pedobacter sp. KBW01 | reverse complement strand
ATTTTCATTTTTTTCAGAATATTATGAATCGAGTAGGAAGATAGGGATTAGTTCCCTATCTTCCTACTCGATTATAACATTAATACTATCGTTCAATATGATAAAATGCGAAACAAAGCCTTATTTTTAGGCTATTAATAAAAAGGTTAACGATGGAAAAAGCAAGAGATCAGCGCAATGTGATTATTACAGGCGCTACGGGTATGGTAGGCGAAGGTGTTTTAATGCGGTGTTTGGAAAGCGATCAGATAGATACAATTTTGGTGATTAACCGAAAACCTTGTGGCTATGCACACCCTAAGCTGAAAGAAATTATCCATGCCGATTTTTTAGATTTTTCGGCAATAGAAAATCAGTTGAGCGGTTATAATGCCTGCTTTTTTTGCCTGGGTATTAGCTCTGTTGGGGTCGATGCTGATGTGTATTACAAAATGACTTATACCTTAACCATGCACGTGGCTGAAACATTAAGCAAACTTAATAACAACATGACTTTTTGTTATGTTTCTGGTGGTGGAACCAATGAAAATGGTCGTTTGAAGTGGGCACAGGTAAAAGGAAAGACTGAAAATGATTTAATGAAATTACCCTTTGATCAGGTTTTTAATTTTCGACCGGGTTTTATTAAACCCTTGCCTGGGCAAAAGTATGCGCATAAATTTTATAAATATATCAACTGGATGTTCCCAATTGGCCGGGCGCTTTACGCCAGTGGTTTTTGCACCATGGCCGAGCTTAGCAATGCCATGATCCACACCTTAAACCACCAGAACGAAAGACGGATTTTGGAAGGGAAGGATATTATTGCTATGGCCAAAGAATAAGCTCAGGAGCCATTTTGCTCCCAAGCTTATTTTGTTATCCAAATGAATAGGTTAATTGATTAAAAAATGATCTTAATATAAAGCTGCGGTAGCATCTTTATCTTTTTGCGATAATACTGTAGCACCCGAATTGCATTGGCCGCCGTTCATGAGCGATGAAGCATCGGTTCCGGTAACGCCAGGTACGTTTGTAGCGGTAGATTCGCCACGGGCAGACCAATTGGTATGGCGGAATGAAATGCAATGACCAAATTCGTGGCAAATGGTTCTGGCGCGTTGGGCAAATGAATTGCCTGCAATATAACTTTTGTTAATCTTAACCAAAGCACCTGCGCTACCGCCTGATGGGAATTGTCCCTGGCCACAAGTGCCTGAGCCTAAATTTTCATCTTTAATCAGGATATCATAAGGCGCAGCGGTTACTACATTAAAACGAAGTGTAGAATTAGGTACAGCATTCCATTGGGCAATACCACTGTTAATTTCGCTGGTCATTGAGGTCATGGATGGATCTATAAAAACACGAACGTTTAGTTTATTGGTGCTGTTTACGATACTTCCGGTATAATATTGCTCTGTTTTTGGCCCTTCTGTTACAAAAGGTACTACTATGTTTTTTGGAAACAGAATATCTTCCTCTACAACAAATTCATTTCCATTATCTACAATACTTTCGGCCGGAAAACCCAGATCTTTAATGTATTGCAATACTTTGTCGGCATTTTTTACTGTTTCCTGAGGTTCGTCGGTTAATGTTTCCTGGTTTTTCTTACACGATACGATTACAAGAGCCATCATCGCTACGACAGCGATTGTTTGAATTAATTTTTTCATAAGTAATAAGTTAGGTTGTTTGGATAACAAAACAAATGTAACACAACTTGTTACATTCAATTTTGCTACTCAGCAGAATTTTACACGAAAACTTAATCATATTGCTTTGTGGTTTATGAAAGCTGTGTATGTATTTAAATATTTACATGAATACGCTTTTTGTCTGTTATTTTTTGTATGTTTAACTGTTGTAGGAGGGTTGTTTACAATGCTTTTTCGAGGTAAATAAGGAATTTTAAAAATATTTTCTTTCAAAAACTACACTGCCATAGGGTTGTCAGTGTGGTGTGTTTTCTTTGTGTAACTAAAGCAAAAGATATGAATCAAGAACAATTATTCGCCGAAACAAAAGAAGAAACTTCTATTGTTTATTTAATGAAAAATTATGCAAACTATAATTTCTGGGCCAATTTAACCTTGGTAAACTGGTTAAAAAATCATCCGGAAGAATTATTGGAGCAGGAAGTTTTATCGAGCTTTAAAAGCGTAAAATTAACCCTCGCTCATATTTTACAAACCCAGGAATATTGGTACTCAATACTGAGTAAAACCGAATTTGAATTTCGCGAATATGGAAGTTTAAACAATGTTTTTGACACTTTGTTGAAGCAATCAGAAAACCTTGCCGTTTATGTTACTGCATTAAGCGAAAGTAGGTTTGAAGAAAATACACCGATAGAGAGCCCCTGGTTTAGCTGCGATTTTCAAAATTTCGAATATGTAATGCAGGTCTTTAACCACAGTACCTACCACCGCGGTCAAATTGTAACCATTTGCCATAATTTAGGGATTACCGGGGCACCGATGACCGATTATAACTTTTATAATGTGATGGCCAAATAAAATTTTCATAGTTTAACCATAAAAAGAGATGATCTTCCAGGATCATCTCTTTTTTTATTTCTTATTATCGTACTTCCGTTGATTGTCTTTGTTGGAAGTTTGATCGGACCGTTGTCCGCCCCCATTGGTTATGCCTTGTATTTTTTTATCGGTTTTAAGGTCATGATTAGCCCTGTCTGCGATTGAACTTCCCTGAACTGTTGGGTTATTTTTTGGTGTGCCCATGTTTTTCATAACTCTAAAATTTAGTGAATAAATTGCGGAGCGCTATAGTAATAACCAATGGGATTTGGATATGTTTTGATTTTTTAAAAGAGGTTGCTATCGAAACTTCCGCATATCAGTCATTTTTTTACCACCAAAGCACGAAAGCACAAAGATTTTAAGGCATCAGTTTACAATAGGCAATTTGCAGTTACCAATGAACCAGGTACAAGTTTGGAGTTGGTTAATCGATTTAAACAATTAACCGGTTAACCAGTTTTACAATAGGCAATTTACAGTTATCAATGAACGAATGACTAATAAACCATTAAATCGCCTAATACAACAAAAATATAGTTGGCTTTTTATGCAGATCTATTTCTTCTTTGCGCCAGTTATAAACACTTTGGGTTTTAATAAATTCATCTTCAGCAGTTAGGTTACAAGCCACGCAAACCTGAGTATTGGGCTTACAGCTTTTTAAAACCTCTTCAAACAACTGGTTATTGCGGAAAGGTGTTTCGATAAAGATCTGGGTCTGTTTATAACGGCTGGCCGATAAATCTAAACCTTTAATCCTTTTGGTGCGTTGTTCTTTATCAATTGGCAAATAACCCCAAAATGCAAAGCTTTGACCATTAAAGCCCGATGCCATCAAGGCTAAAAGGATGGAGCTGGGGCCAACCAATGGTACTACTTTTATACCGCGCTTATGTGCTTCGGCAACAATATCTGCTCCCGGATCGGCGATACCCGGACAACCGGCTTCGCTCATCAGGCCAACATCTTTTCCCGCAGTAAGCTCTGTAAAAAATTGCCCTAAATCATTACGGTTGTGTTTGCCATAATCGTGAACAATTAAGTCTTTTTGTGGCGTTTTCAATCCGGCTTCTTTTAAAAAGCGGCGGGCTGTTTTGCTGTTTTCTACAATATAGGTGTCGATCTGATTAATCGTATCAACCAGATAAGGAGTAAACGTTTTGTGTGCTACCTCTTCGGCCAATGGTACGGGAATAAGGTATAAAGTGCCTTTTTGCATGTTGCAAAAATACTTACAATAAATAGGATTTAAGTTTTAAAGTTTAACAGTGTTACAATATAATCTCTTTTGTAAACACAGGTGTAGCAAATTTTATTTCTAGCTGACTTATTTTCTGCACAATTAAACTTTGCTTAAAACGTTAAATAAGAGTTAAATATGCCCTGTAGGGCAATATTTCGCGGAAAACATTAAAACTATGCTCGCATATTAAACTTTCTGAATTTTTGGTTCTCTAATTGATACACACACATTAGGTTATTAAAAATAAAACACACAAATGAAAACACTGAAATTTACGGCACTTGTGCTGGGGCTTTTTGGGCTCCTTGCCGGAACCACCACCCTTGTCAGGGCACAAGACTACCAGGACGATTACCAGAACGATGGTTATAGCACTGGTAATATTTCTTTACAAACTTTCTACGATGAGCTTTCGCCTTATGGCACCTGGATACAAGATCCGCAATACGGTTATGTTTGGCGTCCGGATGTAGATCAGAGCGATTTCCGCCCATACTATAGCAATGGCCGCTGGGCCATGACCGAGTACGGAAATACCTGGGTTTCCAATTACGATTGGGGCTGGGCACCCTTCCACTACGGTCGTTGGGTAATTAACAGTTACAGACAGTGGATCTGGTTACCTGATACCACCTGGGGACCTGCATGGGTAGACTGGAGAAGTGGCGATGGTTATTATGGCTGGGCACCAATGGCACCAACCATTAGCATTAATTTAAGCTTTGGCCGCCGTTATGTAGTGCCTGAGTTCTGCTGGAATTTTATACCACAACGCAATATCTACATCAACACATTTCCGAGATATGATTACGGCCGTAACAATGTATATATCCGTAATACGACCATCATTAACAATACTTATGTGTATAACAGAAGAAGTTATTATGGTGGCCCAAGGATTGAGGATATCAGACGTGCAACCAACCGCGATGTAACTGTTTACAGATATGCGCAAAGCAACAGGCCAGGTGCAAGCCGGGTAGGTGGTAGAGAAGTATCTATTTACAGACCAAGACCAGAACGTAACCAGGTTGATAACCGTAGTGCAGCACCACGAAGATTTGAACAAGGCAATGCAGGCATTAGCAGAAATGGCAGAAACGAAGGTTATGCTACCCGCGAACAACGCAATGGTGATAATAATGATAACCGCTTCGGATCAAGAAACGACAACAACCGTTCGGTACAACCCGACAGGCGTAATGATAACAATGTAGGGCGCGACAATAACAACCAACCCAATAATAATAGGGGGGAAGCTTATAACAGAGATGCTAACGGAAGAGTAAGCCGTAATGGTGCGAATGGTATTGATGGCAGAAATGGACAAGGTAATGTAGATAGAAGCCAGGAACAACAACAACGTTTCGAGCAGATGCGTCAGCAACGTAACCAGCAAGACCGCATGAGTCAGGATCAGCAACGAGCACAACGCGATATACAAATGCAACAACGCGGACAGGCTGATCAACAACGTGGACAGCAGGAACGTGCTCAGCGCGATGGCCAGTTGCAACAACAGCGTAACGAGCAAATGCAACAACAACGTGCGCAACAACAACAGGCTCAGCAACAGGAAAGAACCCAACGTGATGCCCAGATGCAGCAGCAACGTAACGAGCAAATGCAACAACAGCGTGCAAATCAGCAACAAGCTCAACAACAGGAAAGAGCTCAACGTGATGCACAGATGCAACAGCAACGTAACGAGCAAATGCAACAACAACGTGCACAACAGCAACAAGCTCAACAACAGGAACGTGCTCAGCGTGATGCACAAGCGCAGCAACAAAGAGCACAGCAACAACAGCAAATGCAGCAGCGACAAGAACAAAGAAGATCTGAAGCTCCGCAACAACAGCAACAACGTGGTGGTGGCGAAAGAAGTGGCTCTGAAGGAGGAAGACCATCGAGAGGTGGCAGAGGATAGATGGAAAAGTCCCGGTGCAAACCGGGACTTTTTTTATGTCATGCTTATTTTCACTCCTTTTGTGGTTCAAGAAGTTAACAAGAACATTTATTGGTGTTATTTTACTTTGAAAACCTGAAATTCGGCTAAATGCGTATATGCCTGAGGCCCTTCTGTCATTTCTAATTTCAAGAACCTCACTTTTGTAGGCGCGTCAAGTTCGTAGTTCTGCAAAGATTTTAAGTTAGGATCCATTATTTTAGCTGTTAACAAATCTGTCCATACAGTTCCATCAACACTTCCTTTTAAGTTAAATTTGGTAAATCCGGTGTTATTGTTATTTCTGGGTGCCATAGAGATGCTGGTTACATTGGTTAAAGTACGCATATCAACCTGGATCCAATGTGGATAAGAGGACGCTGGAGCGGAGTATTGCGAATGCCAGAAAGTTGTCAGGTCACCATCAAGGACACTGGCAAGCGATCCATCGCCTACCTCCGTTGTTGATGCGGTAATAGCCCACCCTGTTCTATCTGCAAGAATCTCTGGCGCTTTGTACTTCACCGTAGTAATAAACATAGTTTTTAATAAAGGATTAATTTTATATCCTGAAGCATCAATAATACTAACTGGTAGCATGTACAGTTTGTTGGGATCCAGGTTTTTAGAGTTGTATTTTAAGGAAACCAGATTAGAAGTAATGGCCCCGCCTGATATGGTTACATCCAGCCCGCTAATGCTATAGGCATTTTCGGGGAGTTTTAAATAGGGCGTAAGGTTTTGGCTGGTGCGCACAACATTTACGCTATCAAAAGCTTTGTCGTCTACCTTAAATTTCACCGCAATATTACTTGAAGGCAAGCCTACAGCGGCAAATGATGCACCAAAATCAAAAGACACAACGGTGTCTTTTGCCGGATAAACTGTAATTTTCTGTGCACTGGCCTGCCTGGAAACATACACCAATGCATTTTCTTTGGTGTCTGATTTTTCAAGGTATGCCTCTTCTTTTTTACAAGCGCTAGTAACGGTGAAAGCCGCTATGATACAGCATAATATTTTATATAATTTCATTATAACATCGGTTTAAATTAATATCCTGGAAGTTGAACAATTTGTTTATTCCTATCCATTTCATTCTGGCGATAGGGAAGGAAATAAAATTTACGTTGCCATTGTACTCTGGAGGTTGCAACTACCCGCTTGTAAAAAGTCGGGTCAGACAAAGAAGTGCCTGCATCCATGTTCATGCCATAAAAATCGCCACCTTGTTTCGAACCTGGTTCATTTGGGATTTTCCATCTGCGTACATCCCAGAACCTGAGTCCAGATTCGTAACACAGCTCAATTCTTCTTTCCAGGCGGATTTGTTTACGCATTTCTATTTGCCCGAGGTCTGCCGGGATTTGTGGTATGCCTCCCCGTGTACGCACATCATTCAGGTATTTTAATATATCTGCATGGCCTGGCTGCGATTCGTTTAAAGCCTCGGCATAACTTAAATATAATTCGGCCATCCTAATCAGCATAGCCGGGCGGGCCGGATTACTGCCCGTACTTAAATTGGTATTGGGATGGATGTTTTTTCTGGCTGTATATCCTGTTTTTGGATAATCTCTGGCATTTGCTTTTTTGCCCGATGATGCCGTAGAAAAATAGGTGACATAAGTTTGTCCGGCAGCAGGTACAACTGGTATTACCGATCCGCTAAAGGTTACATCGACATAAAATCGAGGCTCTCTTCCAACATACATATTATTTGTACCGGTAGAATAATATGGCGTTGAAGTGTTTGTGAACGTTGTTTCGCTATATGTTGGTGTTTCTTTAATTGTACGGCCATCTACCATCCTGAAATCATCAACAAGCTCCTGTAATACACCAATACCATTCCAGCCATTGCCAGACAGAGAATTTTTTGGTGCACAGTGCTGAGACCACCCAGAATGCACATTATTGGCCCTTCTTAGCCATACGCCCTCTTCTTTCCAACCATCCCAAAACATATCTCTGGTTGAATTAAATCCCTGAAGAAATAAGTTGGCATTTTGTTTTATAAAAAGTTTACGACCCTGGGCTATGTTCAGATCAATAGCTCGTTTCATCGCTTCAGCAGCGGCCTGCCAACGGGTAGGATCGTAAGTTTGATTAAATAATTGCTTTCCATCAAAGTTCTTCCAGTCTGCAAATTCTGAATTTCCGTTAAATAATGGGCTGGCATGTGATAGTAAAACCTGCGCTTCAATTGCAGCTGCTATAGGTACGGTAATTCGGCCTACCTGATAATCATCGACGGTGTTGGAACCAGTAAGGTGCAAACTGGTAAGGTTGGCTTCAGATGCACGCATTTCATTCAGCACAAACTTTACGCATTCGTCCCATGAACTTCTTGGAATTTGAAAGTTATCATTTGGTAAGCCCGAAACTAAAGGGGCAATGGCTGCAGGGCCTACTTCTTTCATCAATAACCAATGATAATAAGCCCTTAAAAAACGTGCTTCTCCTTTATATTCCTTTACAATGGATTCGCCGTTTTGCTGCTCTAAAAGCTCTTTACACTCATCCACTCTTTCCAGGAAAATGTTAATGTTCCGGATCAACTGGTAGTATGTTTCAAAGCGTGTTGGCGAATTATCGCTGGTAACTGCTCCCGAATTGATGGTTAGGGCATTACCTGTGCCCCAGTTGGCATATTCCAGTTCATCGCTGATCCCTGCATACTGAAAGCCGTAAGGTTGATCCCATATATCTTCTATACCTGCATAAAGGCCAAAGAACCAGCGTTCGGTATTGGCTCTGTTCGAAAATACTTTATCTATGGTATTGATATTATCTGGTACGGTATCAAAATATCCTTTTTTACAGCTTGTAGGTAGGAAAAGAAAAGGTATCAGTAGGGCCAGAATTAATTTTTTTGCGAATGTGTTTTTCATAATTAGTTAAAATTAGCACGTAAACCTAAGTTGAAAGTTGTAGTATTTGGATAAGATGCGCCACGGCCATCTCCTAGTTCCGGGTCCCAAAACTTCCATTTTGAAAAAGTTACCAGATTGGTACCATTGGCATAAATTCTCAACTTTTTAATAGCAACTTTGCTCAATGCTTTTATTCCAAAGGTGTAACCCACTTCTGCGCTTTTCAACCGGATGTAATCAGCACGTTTTACCCACCAGGTACTCGAATAATAGTTTGTGGTAACATCCTGATTGGTAGATAAGCGAGGGTAGAATGCATTTGGATTAGGGTTTTCTACGGTCCAGCGATCAGTTACCTTGGTGTACATGTTTCCGAAAGTAGCTCCCTGAGAGAAAGGCGTTGTGCCTGTACCACCATTATAACTGAAATCAACCTGGCCTGCACCCTGGAAGAAAAGTACAAGGTCAAATCCTTTGTAACCCGCGCCTACGTTTAAACCATATAAAATTCTTGGAGTACTACCGTAGCCTATGGCTTGCTGGTCAAATGAGGAAATGATGCCATCTCCATTCAAATCCTTATAGCGGATATCACCTGGACGTACATCGCCTGCTTGTGTAGGTGCGTTATCAATTTCATTCTGGTCTTTAAATAATCCCATGGCTACATAACCAAAACGCTGACCAATGGCGTGTCCGGTACGGTTAAGCCACGAGTATTGCCATGGAGGTAAACCGTCAAAAATGTTTTTGTTCTCATTCATGTTGAAGGTTCCCCTGAAAGTTACAAAGCCATCTCTGAAGCTCTTGTTGTAGCTTAAAGTCAGATCGATACCACGGTTCGCTGTTTTACCCACATTTACATAAGGGATATTGGTGTTTGTGAAGCCGGAAATGTAAGGAATAGTATAATTTTGAAGTAAGATGTCGTTTCTCTTTTCTTTAAACAACTCCACAATCAGTTGAAGATCATCTTTTAAGAAATTGATTTCAACACCGAGGTTGTGTCTGAAACCGGTTTCCCATTGCACTTCGCTACCAATCCGGTTTTCCTGATAGCCGGTATAAGCCCTGTCTGCCCCCGGAATACCGAAAGTATACGAAAATGCATCGCCTAAAGTAGATAAGAACAAGAAGCGGGAACCGGTATTACTATTGCCTGTTAAACCATAGGTATAGCGGAATTTCAGGTAAGATACAATGTCTTTAACGGGTTCAAAAAACTTCTCATTTGAAGCTACCCAGCCAGCACCAACTGAGGGGAAGAAACCAAAACGTTTGCTTGGAACAAAGTTTTCAGATCCTGAATAACCAAAGTTGGCTTCAACAAAATATTTATCTTTATAACCATAATTAGCCCTTCCTACCAGCGAGCGCTGCCTGAATGGTATAGAATTGATCAGATCGGTTGCATTTCCATTTACATAGTCTGATTGATTGAAAAGAAATAAGCCGGAAACATCATGATTGCCATATTTTCTTGAATAGTTAAGGGAAGTTTCGGTATAAAATCTTCTGTTACTGTTGCGATCGGCCGAAAAACCCAATACATCAGAACCTGTTTCTGCAATTCTGGTGATTAGCTTGCCGTTAGCATCGCGGCCAGTGGCCAGGTAAGATTGTAAGGTTCTTGACCTGGTTAAGCTGCTTCCGTTAACAGCATCGAAGGCAAACATGGTTGAAAAAGACAATCCTTTTGTTAGAAAATCTAGTTCCTGGGTTACTTTAATGTTACTCCTAACAGTATTTGAATAGGTGTTTGAATAGCCGTTTGCCACAAGGTAGTAGTAGGGGTTGAATGGAACACCAGGATATTTAGGCCACTGGCCGTTTGAATAAATAGGGGGTACAACATGGGGAGCTTGTTGAGTGGCGTAATCAAAAATGGCATTTACACCAGCTGATGGCGTGTTGTAATTGGTGATAAATCCGTTAATGCCAAGTTCCAGATTGGTACTTTTGGTTACTTTAACACTTACATTACTGTTAAAATTAAATCTATCCAGCTTCAGTGTCGAATTAAAAGATTGTGCTTCAGCTTGTTTAAACATCCCTTTTTCGGTGTAGTAACCAGCTGATACATAATATCGGGCAGCATCTATGCCCCCGCTTACATTCAGATTGGCCCTGCTGGCACTCGAAAAATCATTAAACAGGTAATCATACCAATTCACGTTAGGGTATAAATCAGGATCTTCTCCGCTGGCATGTTTAGCTATAACAGCCGGATCATATTGTGGCGTTCTTCCCCTGGTGGATAAACTCTCATTATACAAGGTCATAAAGGTAGGCGCATCTATAAAATTCGGAAGCTCTGTAAACTTTGAGCGCGAACTGTTTAACTCGAAATTGATGTTCGGTTTTCCTAGCTTACCTTTTTTGGTATTAATGAGGATTACGCCGTTGGCACCTCTTGTACCATATACAGCGGTAGCTGTTGCATCTTTTAATATGGTGAAACTTTCTATATCTTCAGGGTCAATGTTATTAATAGGCCTGTCGGGAACACCATCTACCACAAGTAGTGGGGATTGAGGGCTGCTGGCAAAAGTTGCAATACCACGAATAAAAATATTGGCTCCGTCTGCGCCTGGAGCTCCACCGCGTTGCGTAGATATTACACCGGCAAGGCGTCCTGCCAGTGCCGAGGTTAAATCCCTTACCGGGATTTTGAGCTCTTCGGGCTTTATGGTAGCTTGGGCTCCCACTACACTTATCTTTTTTTGTCGTCCAAAGCCCACAACGGCAACTTCGTTCAGACTTCCCGATTCTGGCTCCAAAGTAATATCGATATCCACTTTGTTTCGAACAGGTACCTCAACCCGTTTATATCCAACATAGATAAATTCTAGCGAGTCAGTAGCTTCAACATCTATGGCATATTTCCCGTTCAAATCTGTTAAAACACCATTTTTAGTATGTAGTATGCGTACAGTAACGCTTGAAATGGGCAAGCCTAATTCATCCTTAACCGTTCCGCTAACCTTATACTTTGCTTGTTCAATAACGGGCTTTGGCATTGCCGGCCTTTGATCTGGAACTGGCTGGTCTTTTTTGGTAATCACGATTGTCCGCTCGTCAATCGTAAATATAAGCGATTGGTTCATCAGGCAAACCTTCATTACCTGGTCTAATGAAGTATTGTTAAAATCAGCATCGATGGTTCGATTCGTTTTTAATACTTTCGGAAGGTAAAAAACGTCGTAACCCGTCTGTTTCTCAATCTCTTCAAATACCCGGACGATACTTACGTTTCGTTGTTTAAATGTTAGTCTTTGTGCATAGCTGACAGCACTGACCTGCATGATCGTTACAATGAGTAATAACGTCGTTAATTTCATAATTCGCAGGATTTTAGGTACACAGGAATAGGGGCCTAATATTCTTAGGTAAAATTTATACATTTGGTTGTCTTGTTTTAGGTCAAAAAAATAGTTTGCAAGCTAGTTTTACTCAGGCAAGTCATTTGCTGGAGGTGTTGGTCGCACTTCCAGCTTTTATTTTAACCGTACCTGAAAGGAGCTTTCTGTTAATGGTAATTTGCTTTCTTCATGTTTGGTTTTTTTAATTGATTAGTTGATATATTATTTAATTGGTTCTTGTTATTCAACAATGATTTCCCGCCCTTTTACCGTAAACCTAAAGGCATTGGCTAGTTCCATTTTTTTTAATACCTGATTAATGTTGGCATACTTGGAAATCCGGCCGCCCAATAGTTCATTTTTCAATTCGGGTCGCTTATAGGTAACCTGAACATTGTACCATCTGGCAATTTCACGCATTCCGGCTTCCAGTGTTTTATCAGTGAAACGGAAAACTCCATTTTTCCAGGCTATGGCATATTCTGTGTTTACTTTATTAACCGAAATATCTTCGCCACTTACTGTTGCCTGTTCGCCAGGGGTAATAACTTTTTGATTCACCTTGTTTTTAATTTTAACACTTCCCTCCAGCAATGTCGTTTTTGCAGTTAATTCATCGTCGTAAGCGTTTACATTAAAATGTGTACCCAGCACCTCCACTTCCTGATTGCCGGTTTTAACAACAAAAGGATGCTTTTTATCTTTCGAGATTTCGAAATATGCTTCTCCACTCAGGTTAACAGATCGTTTCCCGGAATGGATCAAGGCGGTGCTATAAGAAAGACTGGATGCAGAGTTTAACCAAACCAGGGAACCATCAGGCAATCGAACCTGATAGGTTTCCCCGTTATTGGTAGAGAGTGTGTTGATTTGGTCCGGACGTGTAGTCCCTTTTACTTCATAAACTAACTGGCCGTTTGCAGTTTTGGTAATGGTTACGCCAGCTTCATTTGCAAGCTCACCATTTACTGCGTCAGATAATTTGATTGTTTTGCCATTTGCCAGTTTAAGTGTTGCTCCTGTTGTACCAGGTATAATATGTGTGTCTGTATCGGCTAGTCTGGCTAAACCGGTATTTTGCTTTAAATAAAACAGGCTGGCGCCGAATATAATGATAGCCAGTGCAGCAGCAATTCCTATCCAAAGTTTCGGCCTTCGCGGAGATTGTGGTAAGGAATGAATATTTTTACTTTGTATTTTAGTGAGGATTTCTTCCCCATCGCCAAACAGGAAAACAGCAGGACTAAATTCATTTTCATCAAACTCTTCCCAATAGCTGTTAAGTAATTGTTTAACCTGCTCTTCATTATTCGGATCGGCCATCAGCAATAGAAATTCTTCCTTTTCCCCGGCAGAATTTAAGTGATGCAATTGCCGATCGAATAAAAAATTCAATCTTTGGTTTTCAGTCATATTTGGTTAGGATTTCGGAGAATCTTTACTAAAGACGCAGAAAAACAAAAAACGGGATATAAAAAAGTAAAAAAAAATAAGCTTGAAAAAAGGGGCTTAATTCATGCTTAGAATAACAGAAATAGTTATGGCAGTATGTAATTTTAGAAACTTTGATACCGATTTGGTTGCCCATTGCTGGTATTTTTTAACAGATTCAATAGATATCCCCATTTCTCCTGCAATTTCCCGGCTCTTTAACCCCTGCTGGCGAAGCTGCAGCACTCTTTGTTGAGATGGAGGTAATTCTGCAATTGCTTTGATGAGAATATTCTGGTATTCCTGGTCTACATTAAAAGTTTCTTCACCTTCATTAAGGTTTAATACTTCTTCTGCATACAACTGGCTATGTTTTTTATCTTTAACCATTTGACGGATGGCACTTATGGCATAATTCCGTGTTAAAATAAAAAGATAAGAGGTAAACCTGTCCAGTTTAGGTAATGTTGCTCTGTTTTCCCATACTTTCAAAAATACATCTTGTACAATCTCTTCACAGATCTCCACCGATTCAAGCAAGGTGTAAATATATTTGATTAAAGGACCATGGTATGCACGAAACAATTCGGCAAATGCAATTCCATCGCCTTTTGCTATTTCCAAAAGCAAATCTTTTTCATTCGGAAGAGGTTTAATCGCCATTTTTTAGTTTCGCTGTGAGATAAAACTAAGTATTTTTAATTAAGTGCAAAAAATAAATTTGAGCTAAGATGCTAATAATCTACCATGCTGTAGTGCTAAATTTAGTTGTAAACTTTTTTTAGGCTGATTAAATATCTAAACCCTTCAGCATATTGTATAGAAAACATCAAGAAGAGTAACGGTTTTGGTTAATGTTAAAGATTAGAATATTGTTAGGCTTTTTGTAATAAGTCATCGTGTTATTGCCCTGCTGCAGCCGGCAACTTACTCAAATCAACACCCCTGAAAGTACTTGTTGCGTCGGAATGCAGATTTTCAGGGTCGAGCAGAAAAGTATCGATCCCCAGCTCCAAACCAAATTTAATTTCCGATTCGGCATCATCGCCAATAATTAAAATATCTTCTTTATTTAGTTGATGCTGATCAATCAATTTTTCAAAAGCCTCTTTTTTATTGCTTACCGATACATCAACAACATATACAGTTTCAAAGTCGGCAGCAATACCCAACATTTTTACTTTTGAGTTTTGTTGCTTCGTAAAACCTGCAGTTACAATAAATTTTCTGCCGTTTAAATTTTTGATGTAAGGATATTCATTGCTGGGTTTTAAGGGTTGAGTTACTTCCCTGTTCCGCAAATATGCCAGTACATTGGGCATTGCTTCTTCTCTGAAACCATATTTTTTAGCTACTTTTTGAAAAGGTATGCGCAGCATTTCCTGTTTAGCCAACGCAAAGGCTTCATTACTAATTCCCAGATCCTGCTGTTCTAAAAAATAGTACAATTCGCCCATTAACTGTTCTTCGTTCGGTTTGGTAAAATAAATGGTATTATCTAAATCGATAAAGAATATGCTTTTCATTGTGGATTGGTTTTTGTTTGAAACGCTGTAGATTAAAAAAATTAAAACACCTTTTCATTAAATATGTTTAATAAGTAAATCACTAATATCATGAAAAAAGAGACAAAAATTATAGTAGGCGTTTTAGCCGGAGCAGCATTAGGGGCAACCATCGCATTGGCATTATCATCAGATTCGACCAGCGATCTTAAAGGCAAGGTATCAGACTTTTTCGCCGATCTTTTAGATGCCTCAAAAGATAAACTGGCAGGTCTGGCAGATAAAGCCACAGGCGCTGCCGATAAGGTTAAAGATAAAATAGCAGAAATAAATGCTTAAAGAATTGGAAGTGCCGGAAATATCCGGCATTTTTATTCTTGTATAATCTAACCACCACCTAAATGAAAATTGCCTTTCATGGTGCTGCCCGTACAGTTACAGGGAGTAAGCATCTTATTACCTTAAAAAATAACACCCAAATACTACTAGATTGTGGCCTTTTCCAGGGAATGGGACAGGTTACCGATAAATTGAACGATTATTTTGGTTTCGATGCCAAAAAGATTACCTACATGATCTTATCGCATGCGCATATTGATCATTGCGGATTATTGCCCAAATTGGTTGCTGAAGGTTTTAGCGGAAAGATTTTTTGCACCTCGGCTACGATGGATCTTGCCCGTATTTTGATGATGGATTCGGCTAAAATACAGGAGCAGGATGCTGAATTTGCCAATCGCCACCTGCGCCATGGTGAAGAAATGGAAGAAGCGCTTTATACCGAAGATGATGTAGTGCAAACGGTAAGCCAGATGAAAATTGTGGAGTACGAAGAGGATTTTGAAATTGAACCTGGGATCCGTTTAAAATTTACCGATGCCGGTCATATTTTAGGTAGCGCTGCTGTGCATTTAACCATTACTGAAGATGGAAAGCCAACCCGAATTACCTTTTCGGGCGATGTGGGGCGTTATGGCGATTTGCTTTTAAAAAGTCCGCAACAGTTTGATCAAGCCGATTACATTTTAATGGAATCTACCTATGGCGATTCGTTGCACAAAGATCTCGATCCGATTGAAAACATGTTGCTGGAAATCATTAACAATACCTGTAATATTAAAAAGGGAAAGGTTATTATTCCGGCTTTTGCCGTAGGGCGCACCCAGGAGCTACTTTATGCTTTAAACGGTTTAGAGCTAAAAAGTAAATTGCCCAATGTGCCCTATTATGTAGATAGTCCGCTCTCGTCAAAAGCAACTGAAATTCTGAAAAACCATCCCGAAGTATATAACAACGGGGTTAAAGAAACACTAAAAATCGATCATGATGTTTTTGCATTTAAAGGTTTGCGCTTTGTTGAAAGCGTAGAAGAATCGAAAGCTTTAAATGAAGATGCCAGACCATGCGTAATTATTTCTGCCTCGGGTATGGCTGAGGCGGGGCGTGTAAAACACCACATTCGCAACAATATTGGCAATGCTAAAAATACCATTTTAATGGTGGGTTATTGCGAGCCAAACTCTCTGGGTGGGAAGTTAATTGCCGGCCAAAAGGTGGTAGATATTTTTAGAGATAAGTACGAAGTTAAAGCCGAAGTACGCGCCATAAAATCCATGAGTGCCCATGGCGATTATGAAGATTTGTTACGTTTCTTATCTGCTCAGGACCCTGCAAAAGTGAAACAATTGTTTTTGGTACATGGAGAATACGAGGTGCAGCAGCATTTCGCCTCCCGGTTAAAAGATCATGGCTTTAAGCATGTAGCCATACCAGAATATCATCAGGAATTTGTTTTAGGTTGAGAGTTGTCACCTTTCTAACGAACTGGTTATTAAAGTTGACAACTCTTTACGTTGGTCTGGATTTGTAATTAGGAGTGTTCGAAAC
>NZ_QAJQ01000043.1:0-5947 GCF_003852395.1 Pedobacter sp. KBW01 | reverse complement strand
TAATTTTTCCTACCTTTGCAACCCGCTCGGAAGGAGAGGGGATTAGTTGAAAAGCGTACAATGGTGAGGATGGGGCGAGATTTATTTTAAAATAAAGCTTGCATGAAGGAAAAAGATTGTTACCTTTGCAGCCCGCTCCTGAAGGAGAGGGAAGCTGGATAAAACCGGCACTTGAAATAGTGGGAAGCAGGAAAAAATAAAACGAAAAAATAAAAATTATTTTATTTGGAAGTTAAAAAAAGATTCCTACCTTTGCACTCCCAACGATAAGGAAGGGTAAAAAAGCTGAGCGGCGGATGTCGCGGAAAGCAAACGAAAAAAGATTGAAACAGGCGAAAACTGAATGCGGGACGAATAAGACCGGCAGAAACCAAACCCTGAAGATATATAGAAAGGCAACCGCGAGGTGATGCCGATAAGTTCTTAAAAGAGATGTCAATGTAGCGAAAGCGGGTTTAATGAAGTACTGGTCGAAGTACATGATTAAGGAGCTTTATTTTAAAGGTGATGTCTAACAGACAAAACAAAAGAAGACTATTTTTAACAATAGTTAAAACTGGTCAGAATCAAAACAACATTTTACAATGGAGAGTTTGATCCTGGCTCAGGATGAACGCTAGCGGCAGGCCTAATACATGCAAGTCGAACGCGATTAAAGGGCTTGCTCTTTATGAAAGTGGCGCACGGGTGCGTAACGCGTATGCAACCTACCTTTATCAGGGGGATAGCCCGGAGAAATCCGGATTAACACCGCATAAAATCACAGGATAGCATTATTCAATGATCAAATATTTATAGGATAAAGATGGGCATGCGTGTCATTAGCTAGTTGGCGGGGTAACGGCCCACCAAGGCGACGATGACTAGGGGATCTGAGAGGATGGCCCCCCACACTGGTACTGAGACACGGACCAGACTCCTACGGGAGGCAGCAGTAAGGAATATTGGTCAATGGAGGCAACTCTGAACCAGCCATGCCGCGTGCAGGAAGACTGCCCTATGGGTTGTAAACTGCTTTTATCCGGGAATAAACCTACTTACGTGTAAGTAGCTGAATGTACCGGAAGAATAAGGATCGGCTAACTCCGTGCCAGCAGCCGCGGTAATACGGAGGATCCAAGCGTTATCCGGATTTATTGGGTTTAAAGGGTGCGTAGGCGGCCTGTTAAGTCAGGGGTGAAAGACGGTAGCTCAACTATCGCAGTGCCCTTGATACTGATGGGCTTGAATGGACTAGAGGTAGGCGGAATGAGACAAGTAGCGGTGAAATGCATAGATATGTCTCAGAACACCGATTGCGAAGGCAGCTTACTATGGTCTTATTGACGCTGAGGCACGAAAGCGTGGGGATCAAACAGGATTAGATACCCTGGTAGTCCACGCCCTAAACGATGAACACTCGCTGTTGGCGATACACAGTCAGCGGCTAAGCGAAAGCGTTAAGTGTTCCACCTGGGGAGTACGCCCGCAAGGGTGAAACTCAAAGGAATTGACGGGGGCCCGCACAAGCGGAGGAGCATGTGGTTTAATTCGATGATACGCGAGGAACCTTACCCGGGCTTGAAAGTTAGTGAATGATTTAGAGATAGATCAGTGAGCAATCACACGAAACTAGGTGCTGCATGGCTGTCGTCAGCTCGTGCCGTGAGGTGTTGGGTTAAGTCCCGCAACGAGCGCAACCCCTATGTTTAGTTGCCAGCATGTAATGATGGGGACTCTAAACAGACTGCCTGTGCAAACAGAGAGGAAGGAGGGGACGACGTCAAGTCATCATGGCCCTTACGTCCGGGGCTACACACGTGCTACAATGGATGGTACAGAGGGCAGCTACATAGCAATATGATGCGAATCTCACAAAGCCATTCACAGTTCGGATTGGGGTCTGCAACTCGACCCCATGAAGTTGGATTCGCTAGTAATCGCGTATCAGCAATGACGCGGTGAATACGTTCCCGGGCCTTGTACACACCGCCCGTCAAGCCATGGAAGCTGGGGGTACCTAAAGTATGTAACCGCAAGGAGCGTCCTAGGGTAAAACCGGTAACTGGGGCTAAGTCGTAACAAGGTAGCCGTACCGGAAGGTGCGGCTGGAATACCTCCTTTCTGGAGTAGCGTCACCTACTCGCTTCGCAACATGATATTTCACAACAAGAGAAACAAGAAACACCCAGAAGAAAACGGTGGGCTACTATAAAGGTAAGCTTAACGGAACTTAAAGAAGGGGTAAGCCAAAGGAAGCAGTAGCGGTAAGGTACTATATACTGCGAAGCGCTTGCCTTAAACCATAGTCCCGTAGCTCAGCCTGGTTAGAGCACTACACTGATAATGTAGGGGTCTCCAGTTCAAATCTGGACGGGACTACATTAAAATAACCTTTTGGGGGATTAGCTCAGCTGGCTAGAGCGCCTGCCTTGCACGCAGGAGGTCAACGGTTCGACTCCGTTATTCTCCACCAAATACATACACTGTCAGGATTGATGGTCTACATTGACATAATTAAGAAAAGAAGAAACGCCATGGGGCACTGATGTACAACAAAAGAAGGACATCGGAAAACGGTTCGAGACCGCAGTTTTTTACTAACGAAGCTGATACGAAGCTTAAGGAAGGGCACATGACACCCTAGCCTTTTATACCTTCGGTTTTCAGCCTCAGTAAAGTTCTTTGACATATTGGAAGAAGTTAAAAAAGAAGAGCAAACAACAATAGGCGACTGTTGTGTTTGTGCTCACCACTCAAATGAGCAATCAGATGAGGGGTATGAGACATCATAACAAGAGCAAAAAAGCATACCATGCGGCGCAAAAGGCGCATGAGTAGAAGAAAGTAATAAAGAGTACACGGGGGATGCCTTGGCTCTCAGAGGCGATGAAGGACGTGATAAGCTGCGATAAGCTTCGGGTATTTGCAAATAGGAATTGATCCGAAGATTTCCGAATGGGGCAACCCGGCATGTTGAAGACATGTCACATATAATGAGCAAACCTGCCGAACTGAAACATCTAAGTAAGCAGAGGAAGAGAAAATAACAATGATTTCCTGAGTAGTGGCGAGCGAAAGGGAAAGAGCCCAAACCTACTTTGTTACGGCAAAGTGGGGGTTGTAGGACTGCAACGTGGCATTAGCAAACAGAAGTGGAACGGGATGGGAAGCCCGGCGATACATGGTGATAGCCCAGTACACGTATAGAATGCTAGCCTAGCAGTATCCTGAGTACCGCGAGGTCGGAGACGCCTTGTGGGAATTTGCCGGCACCATCCGGTAAGGCTAAATACTCCTGAGAGACCGATAGTGAACCAGTACCGTGAGGGAAAGGTGAAAAGAACCCCGAACAGGGGAGTGAAATAGAACCTGAAACCGTGTACTTACAAGCGGTCGGAGCGTACAAGTTGCGTGACGGCGTGCCTTTTGCATAATGAGCCTACGAGTTACTCTTCTCTGGCAAGGTTAAGTGCTTCAGGCACGGATCCGAAGCGAAAGCGAGTCTGAATAGGGCGTATAGTCAGAGGAGGTAGACGCGAAACCTTGTGATCTACCCATGGACAGGTTGAAGGTGCGGTAACACGTACTGGAGGACCGAACCGATAAACGTTGAAAAGTTTCCGGATGATCTGTGGGTAGGGGTGAAAGGCTAATCAAACTGGGAAATAGCTCGTACTCCCCGAAATGTTTTTAGGAACAGCGTCGACGTTGAGTTATATAGAGGTAGAGCTACTGATTGGGTGCGGGGGAGTCAAATCCTACCAAATCCAGACAAACTCCGAATGCTATATAATATAGTCGGCAGTGAGGCGCGGGGTGCTAAGGTCACGCGCCGAGAGGGAAAGAACCCAGACCATCAGCTAAGGTCCCCAAGTTACAGTTAAGTTGAACTAACGAGGTCCGATTGCACAGACAGCTAGGATGTTGGCTTGGAAGCAGCCATTCATTTAAAGAGTGCGTAACAGCTCACTAGTCGAGCGATCGGGCATGGATAATAAACGGGCATTAAATTGTACACCGAAGCTATGGGATTGAAATATATCGGTAGGGGAGCATTCTAGCGGCAGTGAAGGTATCTGGTAATGGGTGCTGGAGCTTCTAGAAAAGCAAATGTAGGCATAAGTAACGATAAGGCGGGCGAGAAACCCGCCCACCGAAAGGATAAGGTTTCCTGATCAACGCTAATCGGATCAGGGTTAGTCGGGACCTAAGGAGAACCCGAAGGGGAAATTCGATGGACAACTGGTTAATATTCCAGTACTTTTTATAACTGCGATGTGGGGACGGAGTAGTGACACTGCCGCGATCTGACGGAATAGATCGTTAAAGGTTGTAGGTATACCGATGGTAGGCAAATCCGCCAACGGTGCTGAAAACTGATAGTACCGCGAGGCTTCGGCTGAGTGGATAGCGCAGGTAATCAGACTTCCAAGAAAAACCGCTAAGCTTCAGGTTATAAAAACCCGTACCGCAAACCGACACAGGTATCCGGGAAGAGGATTCTAAGGTGCTCGAGTGAATCATGGCTAAGGAACTCGGCAAAATGGCCCTGTAACTTCGGGAGAAGGGGCGCTTGCAGCAATGTAAGCCGCAGTGAAAAGGCCCAGGCGACTGTTTAACAAAAACACATGGCTTTGCAAAATCGAAAGATGAAGTATAAGGCCTGACACCTGCCCGGTGCTGGAAGGTTAAGAGGGGATGTCATCCGCAAGGAGAAGCATTGAATCGAAGCCCCAGTAAACGGCGGCCGTAACTATAACGGTCCTAAGGTAGCGAAATTCCTTGTCGGGTAAGTTCCGACCTGCACGAATGGTGTAACGATCTGGGCGCTGTCTCAGCCATGAGCTCGGTGAAATTGTGGTCCCGGTGAAGACGCCGGGTACCCGCAACGGGACGGAAAGACCCCATGCACCTTCACTACAATTTAACATTGACATTGGGTACAGGATGTGTAGGATAGGTGGGAGGCTTTGAAGCGGCGTCGCTAGGCGTCGTGGAGCCAACGTTGAAATACCACCCTTTCTGTATTCGGTGTCTAATCCCGCTCAGCGGGAGACATTGTTTGATGGGTAGTTTGACTGGGGTGGTCGCCTCCAAAAAGGTAACGGAGGCTTTCAAAGGTAAGCTCAATACGCTTGGTAACCGTATGAGGAGTGCAATAGCATAAGCTTGCTTGACTGTGAGACATACAGGTCGATCAGGGTCGAAAGACGGATATAGTGATCCGGTGGTTCTGCATGGAAGGGCCATCGCTCAAAGGATAAAAGGTACGCTGGGGATAACAGGCTGATCTCCCCCAAGAGCTCATATCGACGGGGAGGTTTGGCACCTCGATGTCGGCTCGTCACATCCTGGGGCTGGAGAAGGTCCCAAGGGTTCGGCTGTTCGCCGATTAAAGTGGCACGCGAGCTGGGTTCAGAACGTCGCGAGACAGTTCGGTCCCTATCTGTTGTGGGCGTAGGAATTTTGAGTGGGGCTGACCTTAGTACGAGAGGACCGGGTTGGACTAGCCTCTAGTGAATCTGTTGTTCCGCCAGGGGCATTGCAGAGTAGCTACGCTGGGAATAGATAAGCGCTGAAAGCATCTAAGTGCGAAACTAGCCACGAGATGAGAATTCCATATAGGACCGTAGCAGACTACTACGTTGATAGGCTACAGATGTAAAGCTGGTGACAGCACAGTCGAGTAGTACTAATCATCCGAAGCTTTCAAAGCAAACAGACTGTTGTTTGTTCTTCAAACTAACTTCTTTCAATAATATGTCATTTAAGCTCGAGATAGCTTATCTAAAGAAATTTAGGTGCCTATATCGGTGGTGTCCACCTCTTCCCATTCCGAACAGAGAAGTTAAGCCCACCAGAGCCGATGGTACTGCGGTAACACGTGGGAGAGTAGGTCGGTGCCAAATCTTATAAGAAACCCTTTAACAAAACTGTTAAAGGGTTTTCTTCGTTTATAGCATTT
>NZ_QAJQ01000042.1:0-48100 GCF_003852395.1 Pedobacter sp. KBW01 | reverse complement strand
TTTTTGGGGTCAGTCTATAACCGGCTTTTTAAATATGTTTTATTAGTACTTATGCACCTAATTGTACGCGTTTGAAAGCAGATACAGTTAATCCTTTAACAGTGTTGTCTAAGAATTTACGAACATCTACTGAACTGTCTTTAACAAACTCCTGGTTTAATAAAGTGCTGTCTTTGTAGAATTTGTTTAATTTACCAGCAGCGATTTTTTCAACCATTTCTTCTGGTTTGCCTTCTTGACGGATAACGTCTTTAGCAATCTCGATTTCACGCTCAATAGTAGCTGGATCAACACCGTCTTTATCAACAGCAACTGGGTTCATTGCAGCAATTTGCATTGCAACATCTTTACCAGCTTCAGTAATATCTACGCCATTAGCACCTTCAAATACTACTAAAACACCCATTTTACCATTAGAGTGGATATAAGAAACGATTTTTTCGCCAGAGATATTTGCATACTCCTGAATAACGATTTTCTCACCGATTTTGCCGGTTAGTTCAGTGATGGTTTCAGCAACTGTACGTCCGTCTTCCAAAGTAATTGCTGATAATTCTTCAGCAGTAGCAGGATTGTTGGCAACTGCTGCAGCTAAAACAGCCTGAGCCAGGTTGCGGAAATCTTCAACTTTAGAAACTGGCTCAGTTTCGCAAGCTAAAGCAACTAATTTACCATTTGTACCGTCTGCTGAAAGAGCGATTGATACCAGACCTTCAGAAGTAGCATTGCCAGAACGTGCGGCAGATACTTTTTGACCTTTTTTGCGCAATAAATCAACAGCTGCTTCGAAATCGCCGTTAGCTTCAACTAAAGCTTTTTTGCAATCCATCATACCAGCGCCAGTTTGTTGACGCAATTTGTTTACATCTGCTGCAGAAATTTGTACTGTAGACATTTTATTTCCTTTTTTAAAATTTACAATCTTGTTATAACAATTACAGGTTACAAGTTACAAGCGCTAAGTTAAACTCGTGTTAAGCCAACTTAAAACCTGAAACCAGTAACCTGCAATTAAAAAATATTACTATTCTTCTGTTTTAGTTTCTTCTGATGAAGAGGCTTCAACCTCAGCTTCAGCAGCTTTTTTACGTCTTGGCTCTTTAGCTTCAGGCGCATCAGCTGCAGCTTTAGCAGCTACTGCTTCTTTTTCTGCTTCATCATCTTTTTCGCGTTTACGCTCTTCTAAACCTTCTTCAATCGCTTTGATAATTACATCAGTAATTAAAGAGATAGATTTTGTAGCATCATCATTCGCAGGGATTGGGAAATCGATGTTAGAAGGATCAGAGTTAGTATCAACCATCGCAAAAGTAGGGATGTTTAATTTTAACGCTTCAGTTACCGCGATGTGCTCTTTCTTAACATCAATTAAGAATAAAGCTGCAGGTAAACGGTTTAAATCAGCAATACCACCTAAAAGTGATTCTAATTTAATACGCTCACGTTGGATCATTAAACGCTCTTTTTTCGAAAGGATAGCATAAGTACCGTCTTTAGTCATTTTATCGATGTTAGACATCTTTTTGATTGACTTACGAACAGTAGCAAAGTTAGTTAACATACCACCTAACCAACGTTCAGTTACGAAAGGCATGTTTACTTTTTTAGCTTGTTCAGCTACGATTCCTTTAGCTTGTTTTTTTGTTGATACAAATAAAACTTTACGTCCTGATTTTACGATTTGTTTAATCGCTGCCGCAGCTTCTTCAGTTTTAGTTAAAGTTTTATTTAAATCTATAATGTGAATTCCATTACGCTCCATGAAAATGTAAGGAGCCATTTTTGGATTCCATTTACGGGTAAGGTGACCAAAGTGTACACCTGCATCCAATAAGTCTTGATAAGTTGTTCTTGCCATTGTCTTTGCCTCCTGTGATTAACGTTTACTGAATTGGAATTTCTTACGAGCTTTAGCACGTCCTGGTTTCTTACGCTCAACCATACGCATATCACGCGTCATTAGGCCTTTAGCACGTAATGCAGGTTTTTTCTCCGCATCTAGTTCAACAATCGCTTTAGCAATAGCTAAACGAACAGCTTCTGCTTGTCCTTTTACTCCACCACCTTGTACGTTTACAGTGATATCATAACGGCCAGTAAGCTCAGAAACTTCTAAACTTTGGTTTACGATATATTGCAAAGGTAAGGTAGGGAAATATTCTTTGTGGTCTTTACCGTTAACGGTAATTGTGCCAGCACCATCTTTTAAGTAGATACGTGCAACAGCTGTTTTTCTTCTTCCTGAAGTGTTAGTAACTGACATTTCTTAAAGTTTAATGGTTTTTGGAGATTGAGCTGCATGAGGGTGATTTGCACCAGCATACACAAAAAGATTGGTGTATAATTTTTTACCCAATTTAGTTTTCGGTAACATACCACGTACCGCTTTCTCGATTACACGTTGAGGGTGTTTCGCCATTAACTCTTTTGGAGAGATAAAACGTTGACCACCTGGATAACCAGTATAAGAAACATATTGCTTTTCGCTGAATTTGTTTCCTGTCAATTTAACCTTGTCTGCATTGATAACAATTACGTTATCTCCGCAATCTACGTGTGGGGTGTACTCAGGCTTGTTTTTACCACGGATGATCATAGCGATCTTCGATGACAAGCGCCCCAAAATCTCGCCTTCCGCATCAACAACAATCCACTGTTTGTTTACAGTTTTAGCATTGGCCGAGACAGTTTTGTAACTTAACGTATTCACTTGCTTGTATTTAATTTATTAAACAATTTATTATTCCCATTAAAATTGGGACTGCAAAGATAGATAGAATACTTTTATTATCAAATAGTTGATTGAAAAAAGTTTAATGATTTAGAATCAGCTACTCACCTCCCTCTAATTTAGAGATTCAGGAATGACGACTTTGCGGCTTTAGATAACAAGGTTAGTTTCTGCGAAAAACTCGTGCCTGGTATTTTTAGTTGCTTTTGAACTCACCTATTATTCAGGGAGTGTTAGAAAACAAATTTGATATGTGCTATGAATAGAATTCTAATGATTGTTAAATAAAAACAATATTTTAGTGCCTTAATTTTAATATGAACGCTCAATAATGAAATCACAATTTTTTAGCCTGTTTTTCGCAATTATTTTATTTACTGCATGTAACAAAGATTCTGTTCCTGAAAAGGACACTGATAATGCGAAGAAATGCCGGATAATTTCTGCGGATATGGTTTTTAATCCCGATAAAAAAATAAATGCTGCCTATTATGCAGGGTCAGCAGTTGTAAATTATGACGAAAAATATAATGTTAAGGGTATTGTAAGCACACAGGATAGTGCTTTCAGAAGTTTTTCCGTTATAACTACGCCTGGCCAACTAACGCTAAGAACAAAATATAATGGTGACTGGATTTATAAGCTTGATGGGCAGGGGCGGGCTATTTATGTAGAATTTTATAATGGAAGCATTAGAGCTAATTTAAGTTATAATGCTGAAGGATATATTTCAAGTCTGACCAAAATTGATACTTACTCAAACAGTCAAACTGTATATATTTTCAACTATAACAATGAGAATTTGGTAAAGATAGCTAGTGTTAGTTCTTTGGGAGGACATACTGAAACTTTGGAATATACTTATAATAATGATATTGCCGTTGATTTAACAAGTAATGCAAATCCACTTTATTATCTTGATATTGTTGAAGTTATACCGGGTTTCTTTGGTAAAACAAGTAAAAATCAGTTAAGTGGGGTAAAACAAACCAGTTTACAAACAAATTATGGTAGTGGATATTCGGTTTCATATTCATTTCTATATACAAAAGATTCGGATGGAAAAATCATTTCTATGAAACTAATTAATACACATTCAGAAATTAATCCTGGGGTACCCAACTACGTTAGGGTAGTTTGGGATGCTGTTTATAATTTTAAATATAAATGTGATTAACATTAAAGATCATCGGGCATGTAACCAATCCGTCTCCTCGGTTTACTTTTCTTTTCAATAAGCTGATCGAGATAGCCAAAAATCAATTCAACATTTTTATCGTGGTTGCTTAGGTTCTTTTTTATTTCTTCTATTTCCAGCTTGAGGCTAGTATTTTCTGAAAGCAAATTGGGGATACGGGTAAAGATCCTTACAATTTGTATTACTACTCAATACATTCGAAAGCATTAATATACCATGTTCAGTAAAAGCATATGGAAGTTTTCGTCTACCGCCCCAACTTGAAGTTGCAATTTGCGACTTCAAGTTTAGCCACTCTTCATCTGTGAGCTGGAACATGAAATCTTCAGGGAATCTATCCGGGTTTCTACTTACCTGCTCGTTTAGCCGTTTAGTTCCCACATTATACAACTCCGCCAGGTCACTATCGAGCATTACTTTGTAGACTCTCAGTTCGTGAATTTTATTAACCAGAATATTGTCAGGGATGATAGGAAGCATTTGTTTAGCTGTCATATCATTTTGGATTTTACCTGAAGATACAAATCAAATCATTCTTTTCAAAAAAATATAAGGTTGAATCACTTTAAGGCTCCTGAAGTAGCGCTCCAATTAGTTTGCTTTACTGTAGCTTTTATATTCTTTTACCCAGTTCCACAATGCAAAGCCGGCAATAATGGTGAAAACGAAATATTCGACTCCCATAAATTTGATTCCTTTGAGAAAATAAAGGTAAGTAGCCACGATATCGATTATGAGCCAGATAATCCAGCACTCAACCCTTTTCTCTATCATTAAAAAAGTGGTAATTACACTCATTACAAAAATAAATGAATCGACAAATGGATAGGCACTCGGCAGGTTAAACAACAATGGGAGCCAATTGTGGAGTTGACTGGCCAGCGTGCCTATTAATATTGTGCCAACAATGCCTGCAACAAGTAAAATTAAAAACTGTCTCAGCGGCATAAAGCTAATTTTGAGTTCTTTATTTTTATCTTCTTCTTCTTCAGGTTTTGGGTTTTTCCATCGCCACCAGCCCATGATATTGGTAATAAAAAAGAAAATCATCAGAAACATATCGGGGTAGAGCTGGGTTTGATAATATAAAAATGCTGAAAGGAAAACATTTACAATACCCGCAGGCCAGCTCCAGATACTGGCTTTAGCAGAGAGGATTACAGCGATAATTCCGGTTATTACCGCAAAGAACTCTAGGTAACTCATTTTGTAATCCAGAACGGTAAAAAATATGCTTTGGGCATTAAAAAAAACCATGCGCTGATCTATTTATGGAATATAAAACCCTAAAGTATATAATGAAAAGGTTAGTGTTTAGGAATACGGAAAATAAATAACAGTTATCATCATTTCGACTAAAGCATCGCGGAATGGAGAAATCCTTTAGAAAAGTATCTAAAAAGATTTCTCCACTACGGTCGAAATGACAGATTGAAATTTATTTAAACATACCTTTCAATTTTGCAAGTTTTTCCTGCAGATCACCGTCGGCATCTTTTGGCTCATTGCGTGGCTTGAAGTTTTGTTTATTATTGTTCGGCTTGTAATCTTGCTTTGTTTTTTGATCCCTTGGCTTCTGACTACGGACTTCTGACTTCGGACTAGCTTCAGTTTTCATCGATAGCGAAATCCTTTTACGGGCTACATCAACTTCCATAACAGTAACTTCTACTTTTTGATGCACTTTTACCACATCGTTCGGGTTGGCTACGAAGCGGTTTGCCAATTGGCTGGTATGCACCAATCCATCCTGGTGAACGCCGATATCAACAAAAGCACCAAAATTGGTAATATTCGTTACAATACCTGGCAATTTCATACCTGTTCTTAAATCGGCAATTTCGTTAACGCCATCGGTGAAGCTAAATGCCTCAAACTGCTCACGTGGATCGCGGCCAGGTTTTGCCAATTCTTTTAAGATATCGTTAAGGGTCGGCAGACCAATTTCGTCAGTTACATATTGTTGTGGCTTAATCTGTTTTTGTAGTTGCGTATCTTTCATCAATGCAGAAACAGTTGTGCCCAGGTCTTTAGCCATTTTATCTACTACCGCGTAGCGTTCAGGGTGTACACCACTGGTATCCAATACATTTTCGGCATTACGGATGCGCAGGAAGCCCGCAGCCTGCTCGTAGGCCTTATCGCCTAAACGCGGAACTTTTTTCAGGCTTTCGCGGTTTTTAAACGCGCCATGGGTGTTCCTATAATCTACAATATTTTGGGCCAAAGCTGGTCCTAAACCTGACACGTATGCTAAGATTTGTTTCGAAGCGGTATTTAGTTCTACCCCAACGGCATTTACCGCGCTGATTACGGTATCATCCAAACTTGCCTGTAATTTATTTTGATCCACATCGTGCTGGTACTGGCCAACACCGATAGATTTTGGATCGATTTTTACCAGCTCTGCCAGTGGGTCCATTAGCCTGCGGCCGATAGATACAGCACCACGAACGGTAATATCATGGGTTGGGAATTCTTCGCGGGCAACTTCTGAGGCCGAATAAATTGAAGCACCACTTTCATTTACCATAACAATGGTGATATGCGGTAAATTTAAACCTCTAACAAAAGTCTCTGTCTCCCGCCCAGCTGTTCCATTACCAATTGCAATGGCTTCAATATCATGTTTTTCGCAAAGCTGCTGAATACTGAATTCGGCATTTTTAACATTTCCTTGTCCTGTGTGTGGGTAAATGGCAGTATTTTCTAATAATTGACCTTGCTTATCTAAACAAACCACTTTACAACCGGTACGGAAGCCCGGATCGATAGCCAAGACATTTTTTTGGCCCATCGGTGCTGCAAGTAACAACTGACGTGCATTTTCGGCAAAAACGCGGATAGCTTCCTCATCAGCTTTTTGTTTGGTGAAAACACGCAGCTCGGTTTCCATTGCTGGTTCAAGTAAGCGTTTGTAACCATCTTCTAAAGCTTGCTGTACTTGTTTTGAAGCTGCATTGTTACCTAAAACAAACTGATTTTCCAATAATGCAATGGCATCTTCTGCAGGTGGGAGGGCATCTAGGCGCAAAATAAGTTCTTTTTCGCCACGACGCATCGCAAGTACGCGGTGCGAGGCTGCGGTTTTAACTGGCTCATTCCACTCAAAGTAATCTTTATATTTAATGCCTTCTTCTTCTTTTCCTTTAATTACTTCTGATTTAAAATCGGCCTTTTCCTGAAAATAGGTGCGCATTTTGGTACGGGCTTCGGCATTTTCCGAAATCATTTCAGCAATAATATCCCTTGCTCCGGCTAAAGCCTCTTCCAAAGAATTTACACCTTTTTCGGTATCTATAAATTTATCTGCTTCAGCACCCAGGTCGAAACTGCTTTGATCAAAAATCTGTAAAGCCAATGGCTCGAGTCCTTTTTCTTTAGCCACCGACGCACGCGTTTTACGTTTAGGTTTGTATGGCAAATAAATATCTTCTAAAAGCGAAATGGTTTCTGCTTCGTTAATCTGTTTTTCGAGCTCAGGGGTAAGTTTTCCTAAATCGGTCATTGATTTTAGGATGGCTTCGCGACGCTTATCGAGATCGCGTAACTGCAAAACGCGGTCGCGGATTGCGGCAACTTCAACTTCATCCAAACTGCCTGTTAATTCTTTACGGTAACGTGAAATAAAAGGTACAGTGGCGCCTTCATCTAACAAATTTATAGTAGCAGTTACCTGCTTTTCTGCAACCTTTAATTCGGCTGCAATTATTTTATGGTGGGTTAACATATCTAAAATTAAAAGATCAAAGCTAATTAGGATTTTTAGAAATTAAGGCTTTTTAAAATCAAGTTTTCCACCGAAATGTGTGAGTAAATTCTTTAGAAAACTGAGTTTAGCGATGCATTGGGTATTTATTTCTTTTTTAGGGCTTTCTCCAGATCACGTTCTGCTTTAAATTTGGTAATTCTTGTAATCAGCTCTAAAGGCATGGATTGATCTATCGGGAACTGAACAGCTCCCTTGCTCCATTTATAATCGCCAAATTCATTTTTAAAGGCGTTGATGCCAGAGCCAGTAGGGTAAAAGCCAATGTGTTTGGTATAACCGGCAAAGTACACTAAAATCCCTTTTTGCTTAAAGGCTGGCATACCATAACTGATTACTTCTTTAGCTTCAGGTGCTGCAAGTTGAATGGTTTCTCGCACTTGTTGTAGCAGTTTCTGGGTTGCTGCGGGGAAATTGGCGATATACTGATCGATGTTTTCTGGTTTCGGCTGTTCCATAACTTTATCTTGTTATGAAATTACAAAGAATCTCTGGTAAAATTATTGACTGATTACGATATCATATTTGTGTAACAAGCCAGCTAAGCCAGATTGTGAGAATTTAGCTTTTTTGATCCTGTTGTTGTCCGGATCTATAGAATAATTATAAGCAGTTCTAAAATCTGCTTTTTCCAACATGGTTTTATCGAATGTAGCACTCAATAAATCGCAGTTTTCGAAAGTAGCGCCTGCAAGATCACTTTCTGAAAAGTCGACTTCGTGCAGTTGTGAATTTTTAAAAGCTGTTTTTTTTAATTTGAGTTTATAGAAGGAGCAATGATCTAGTTTTGCATTGTTAAAGCCAAACGCCAGCCCAAAATCGTTACAGTTTTCGAACCTCAATCCCAACATTTTGCAATCGCTGAAATTTACATCGTTGAATGTTGTTTTGGTAATATTGACTAAGCTCAGGTTACAGTGGGTAAACTGACAATCCAGAAATTTAACACCACTTAAATCTGAATTGGAAAAATCGCAGTTGATGAATTTACAGTTTTCATATTCTGCTTTTGGCAATGCGCGTAAGGTAAAATCGGCTTTTTCGAATGTTTGGTCGGCAATGTATTCAGGCATGATGATGTTTTGATATTGAACGAAGTTATTGATAAAATTTATTTATTGCGTCATACAATGGCTCATTGTTGTGGCCTTGGTTTAAGCTGTTGTAAAGTTCATTATTGATCGATTTTTCGAGGACACTACCTTCCTGGATTCTTAATAGATAGGGAAAACCTACCTGATTTTGGATACGATATAAAATTGTAGATGCAAAGCTTTCCGTGTATTCTGATTTTGGAGTCCTTCCGTCAAGAAAAATCAATTTTACATCCTTTGGCAAGGTTGGTATAATCTGTTTTTCGATAAATTCCTGTACATCTTTTCTGTTATTGTAACAAAAGAATTTATGTCCATCAATTTTTAGAAGGTAATCAATATATAATTTATTAGTTTTCTTTTTTTCGAAATAGTAATTGATTTTATGAATCACAATAAAGGGCAGGAAAAACAAAAGGAAAAGCATAACAATTGGAATGATAATTACAATTGTTAGAAAATCATTAATTTTTTCACGCATTTGACTACTATATTATTCAAAATTATCATTAAATGCAATTTTAAATATGGTTTTCAATACCTGAAAGGCTTAGAAATAGCAAAAAAAAATCCCCCAAATTGCTTTAGAGGATTCTATATATTTAATGTGATTCTTCGCTATGCTCAGAATGACAATTTATTTTGTTGCGTACATTACTTCTTTTACTGCTTTAATTACGCGCTCAGCATTTGGTAAGCTTGCTGCGATTAAAGTTGGTGAATATGGAAGTGGAACATCGGCACAAGTGATACGTAAAACTGGTGCATCTAAATAATCAAATGCATTTCTTTGTACGTTGAAAGCAATTTCAGAAGAAATTGAAGCCAATGGCCATGCTTCTTCCACTACCACTAAGCGGTTTGTTTTCTTAACCGATTCGATGATCGTTGCATAATCGATAGGACGAACAGTACGTAAATCGATTACCTCAACATTGATTCCTTCTTTGGTTAATTCTTCTACAGCAGGGTTTACCACGCGGGTTAACATTTTACCGAAAGTTACGATGGTTACATCAGTACCTTGTTTGGTTACGTTGGCTTTACCAAACTCTATGTAATATTCTTCTGCAGGAACATCGCCTTTATCGCCGTACATTACTTCCGATTCCATAAAAATTACCGGATCTGGATCAATGATAGCTTGTTTTAATAAACCTTTAGCATCGTAAGGAGTTGATGGAACAACAACTTTTAAGCCTGGAGTGTTGGCAAACCAGTTTTCGAAGTTTTGTGAGTGTTGTGCACCTAGTTGACCGGCATTACCTGTTGGGCCACGGAAAACCATTGGGCAAGAGAATTGACCACCGCTCATTGATAAGATTTTAGCTGCTCCGTTGATAATCTGATCGATTGCAACTAAAGAGAAGTTAAATGTCATGAACTCTACAATTGGAATAAGGCCAGCAGTTGCTGCACCAGTTGCAATACCAGCGAAACCTAATTCGGCAATAGGTGTATCGATAATACGTTTAGCACCAAACTCATCAAGCATACCCTGACTTACTTTGTATGCACCGTTATATTCTGCTACTTCTTCACCTAATAAAAAAACGCGGTCATCTTTACGCATTTCTTCGCTCATGGCTTCGCGTAGTGCTTCTCTAAATTGGATTTCTCTCATTGTAAATTTTAATAACGGTGGCAAATATAATTATTAATCGCGTTGAAACCAAAGGCAATAATCTGTGTGTTTTGTAATAATTGTGGTTGATTACGAGGTTTTTTGCCAGCGATTTTTACTTATAGGGAATAAGGGAAATATTATTGTGCTTTTGTGCAGATAAAAGCAGCGATTGCATTCTGGTTTGCTTGTTTTCCGAAATATTTTTTTTGAAATATTGTATCGAAAAATGAGAAATATTGATTTTTAATGATTTGGATTCAACAAACCATAAATTTCACTATCAAGAAATTGACCTCTGAAATAATAATCTTCTTTAAAAAGCGCTTCTTTTACGAAACTGTGTTTGAGCAGTATTTGCCTTGAAGCATTGTTTTCAACATTAATGTTTGCTTTGATGCTATGCAAATTCATATCCTCAAAACCAAAATGTATTGTTCTGTTTAAAGCTTCAGAAATGATGCCCTGGCGCCAATAGTCGGGATGAAGCATATAGCCAATTTCTGCTCTGTGGTTGGCAAAATCGGTACGCCAATACCCAATGGAGCCTATCATTTGATCTGGATTTTCTTTCAATGCAATCACCCAGGCTAAATTGTCGCCGTTTTCAAAACCTTCATTAAATGTGGTAATAAAGGTTTTAATCTCTAACAAATCTTTAGGCCTTTCCCTATCAATGTATTTCATCACTGTTTCATTGGTGCGCATGGCAAATAAGTTATCTGCATCCGATAACTGATGCTCACGAAGGATTAATCTTTCGGTTTCTAATATTGGGAATTTGGTGAAGTTTAAGGTTAGCATTTTTAAATTTAAGGATTAACCGCAAAGTGCGCAAAGTTTTTTCGCAAAGTACAAGACTTAGTGTTCTTTGCGATTTTTCATTTTCTGCTTTGTGGTTAAAAACTATTTTCCAAACAAAGTTTTATAAATAGAGTATTTGTAATTATCCTCAACGGCGCTGGCTACAAAATAAGGTGCCTCAAAAAGTTCGGTCAGTTTTTTTCTGAGCTCTGCAAGGAATTCCGGTTTTATTTCATCGAGGTATTCACCAGAAAGGCTTTGTCTGCCCGATTTAAACCAAACCCCATCTACCGCCATGGTTTTAACCACATAAAGATTCGGCTCTACACCGGTTTTACCCGAAAATTGTTCGTAGGCGTAAGTGTAAAGCAAGGTTTGCACCAGCGCCTTATTGATGTTTTTTCCATCTGAATTGAAGAGTTCAGCAACATCTTTAAAAGTAAGTTTATCGCTTCCGGTTTTATAATCTACAATTCTGGTTATGCCATCCTTTACATCAACACGGTCTATAAAACCAAAAATTTTAATACTGGCTTCTTGATTTTTTAAAGGAAAGCTAATTTCGGCCTCAACCTTTTGCTCCAAACTGATTATGTTAAAGGGAGCCTGATTTTCATCCTGATTTAAAATGATGTGTACATAGGCTTCAACAATAGATAAAATTACCTTTTGCATGCCTTTGTACTCCATTACCTTGTCGGGATGGTTGAACATAACCGCATTAAAAGCTTTTTGGGTTAAAGCGGGGAGCTGCTTCCTTTTTTCCTTAATCTTTTCTGCTGAGATTTCTGCTTTTCTTAAGTCTTCGTAGAAATATTCCATCACCTTGTGCAATATCGAACCAATTTCGTTTGCTTCAACCACTGCACTAACTTCTTTGGGCTCTTTAATGCCTGCAATGTAATTGAAAAAGAAATCTATCGGGTTCGAAATGTATTGCGTTAGTGCAGATGGCGAAAGTACTTTTTGTTTATTGAGGTATTTTTGCAGCGTTTGCTGGATAAAAACATTATTGGTTTTTTCGATTTTTACTTCTTTAAAGGCTTTGGTTTTTACCTCTAAATTAAGCTCATGATAAGCAAAACTGAAACCGCTTTCGTATTCCAGCTGCTTTAAAATCCTGCTGGCTTCGCCTGATGTAGATTCGTCGGTGAGGCTGTTATACACAAAGTTGATATTCTTTGCACGCTGCATTAGCCGATAAACCATATAGGATGAAATTGCATCAAGGTTTTCGAGTACGGGCAGGCCATATACCCGGCGGATGCTATCGGGAATAAAACTGTTACCAATTGATGATTTAGGGATAATCCCTTCGTTAAAACCTAAAATCACCACCTTATCGAAATTCAGGTTGCGGGTTTCCAGTAAACCCATCAGCTGGATGCCATTCAAAGGATCGCCGGAAAGAGGAACGGCTATAGCCTGCAGCGATTTTTGCACCAGGTAGATTACAAAGGTTACATCTTCTTCGCCAATATGCTTCCCAAAGGTGTCGTGCAGGCGGTTAAGCTCCTGTATGGTTTTAACAAACAGTTCGGCATCTATTTTCTTTAGTGTTTTGGCGTTCGATAAGCGGGTTAAAATAAAATCGAACACAGCCAGCAAATACGGCACCACACTTTTTGGACTGTCGATTTTTTTATAAAAAACTTCGAACAAACCGCTTTGACGCAATAAACGTTCATGCTGGATTTCAACCTCATTTTCAGTTAATAGTGCCGTCAGGATTTTATCGCGCATTTTCTGACTTAAAGCTGTTAGCGGATGCGTTAAAAAGGCTTCCACATTTTTATAACTCACTTTGCCATTTTGTATAATTTCCAGCTGACTGGAAAACCACAAGTCGGCCAATCCGAATATGCTCGAGGTGGCCAGGGCAAAACCCATGGTTACATTTAAGTCGATGGTTTTTTTGTTGTAACTGGTCGGGATGGTTTGCAGAGCAGGCATCAGCAGGCTTTCATCGGCTAGTACTACAACAGTTGAGCCAACCTCATTGGGGTCAGAATAATCGTCGGCCAGAATGTTGTTTAATATTTTTGCCTGCGCAGATTGCCCCTGAACCTTAAAAACGTTAACCTGATGAGATTCGGTTTTCATCAGGCTGGTACTGTACTCAAACACATTTTTTAAACCCAGCTGATTGAGGTTTTTACGTAAAAACAGGCCTGCTTCCTGCAATGGATCGTTTAGGTAATATTCGTCTGCATCAAAATAGAAAAGCGCCTTATCTGCTTCTTGCAGCTGCATAAATATTTTGGCTTCGGCCCTGGTTAACGCGTTAAAGCCTACCAAAATGATCTTTCCTTTTTCGAAATCTACTGGTAAATTCTCTTGCAGACTCATTTCCTCTGCTAGATGGCGGTATACATAGCCATTGGTTAAATAATCCTGTACTTTAAGGGCGGCGTGAAACTTATGGTAAAGTTTTGGCATTCTGCGCCACATTTTAATGAAGAGCTCCTGCTGCTTTTTATGTTTCCCTTCTGAGTAAGAGGTCCAGAATTGTGCTAAAAACTCGTATTGTTCGGGGCTTAAATAATCGAAATCTTTATTGATTACTGAAATATCTTCCAGGTCACGGTATAGTTTTTCAGCATCAACTAAGTCGTTGTCTATTTGGGTAAAATCGCTCAAGATAATCTTAGCCAGTGGAAAAAACTTATGGCTCGAAATTGGTTCGAGTTTTTCTTCAGCTAAAAGCTGGTTGTAAATTTTATGCAGGGTGAAAAACTGCAGGTAAAAATCGGCAATTTTATAATTGGTGGCTGCTGCAAAAAACTCTTGTATGGTATAAAAATAAGGGCTAAAAAAAGGCTTTTTAATTATATCGGACAGGTATTTCTGCATATAAGTAGCTGGGCGCTTATTGTTAAAAACAATGGCGCAATGCTGGAGGTTGGCTCCAAATTTTTCAATTAGATCTTCGGCAACTTCCTGTAGAAATGAGATCATCTTTAAATTATTTTTGATAGTTACTTATTCTTTCCTTAATCTAAACGATTTGCCGCCAAAAGTGGATATATTATAACTCATTCCAAAAGTAACAACCCGCATAACCTGATTGCTTCTACTCTCTATAATGGAATTCCCCATAACTCTTTGCGATACATTATTTCCTTCATTGAGCAAATCATTAACACTTATGCTGCAGTTTAGCGCTCTGTTTTTTAAGAAGGATTTTCCAGCCTCAATATTAATCATTAATGGATTAATATTAGTTAAACTATATCCTTTGGTAATTCGTTTATTTGCATTGATATTGAAATTGTATGATTTAAATATCGTTACATTTCCCGAAGCCCCTAAATTAAGCGATTGTACTTTGGTATTTACATTTAGTGGCGTATTGTTATTGTCATTCTTACTCCTGTTATAATTTCCGTTAAAACTTAGCCTTAAACCACTTAATCTAAGTGATGTAGAAAAATTACTGCTGAAACTCTTGGTTCTAAAGAAAGATTGGCCGGTATTGAGCAAAAGATTATAAGGTGTTTGGCCATAGGACGAAAATTGCCCAAACATATTATCATTATTAGTGCTCATTGAATATCCCATGCTCATATTTACGGTGAACTTTTTAATTGTAAAAGCGCCCGAAATGTTTTGTGAAAAATTAAAGCCCTTATTAAAAGTTTTATCGTTGTTAATTATGGCCGTTTTTCTGGAATTGCCAGCTGTTCCGTTTAAACTGATGGTGTACTTACGGGATTTAAAAGGAATGTTTAAATTGTAGTTAAAGTTTGCGTTATAATTACCATTTACATTTTCAAAACGAGTTTCTTGCTTAAATGCCCCAAGTGTATCCGGAATGATGATGATATTATTTACAATTTCGTTATTGCTGGTACTAATACTGAAGCCACTTTGAAAGGAAATATTTGATTTTTTTCCAAAGTAATTAAAATTAGATGAAACGGAATGGTTGAAAGTTGATTTTAGATTAGGGTTTCCAATTACAATATTTTGTAGGTTTTGTGTATTTCGAACTGGTTGCATCTGCAAAATAGACGGGTTGCTATTCTGGCCACTGTAATTAACCGATATTGTTTTGGATTGCGTTATGTTTCTGGAGTAGTTAAACGTTGGTGAAAAATTAATGTAGGTGTTGCTATAGGTACTATTTAATTCCGGATAATTATTCCGAACCAGGTTAGGCCTGATATTTAATCCTCCGGTTATTCTGCTTTTTTTCCCTGATTGGTAATAGGAAAGATTTAATGACTGGTTGATAGTCGAATTCTGTGTAAATACACTTAATGAATCGACCTTTGATGAAGTAAAAGTTGTTTGATTTAGTACATAAGTTTGAAGATTGCTCTGGTTTATATTTACTGATCCATTATAATTTAAGGAAATACTTTTTGTAGTTAATGAATCTCTTTTAAGTATGAATCCGTAACTCAATCCAACACCAAATTGTTTATGGTTATTGTTGTTATAAACACTTCTGTTAAGTAAGGAGTCTTTCTCTAACTTACCATTTGCATCATAATATAAAGTATTGGTTATGATATCCTGATCAGATCCGGTTGATGAAGTTGAAAATGAAAAACTTCCTGATAAAGTATTTTTTTTTAGCTTTTTAGAAAAATTTAAACTGGCGCGTAATGACGGAGTTTTGTTGCTGTTATTGGTGTAGTTTTTAAAATCTTGTTTGCTAAAACCTGTTTGATGATTTAATGAACGGTTACGAGAGTTGGTGTTATTATAATTGAAATTAAAAGAACTTGATAAATATATTTTCTTGGTAGTTTGATTAAAACTTCCCCCCAAACCATGGCCGTTATTTGCCGAATAATTGTCATTTTCGAGCTGGCTATTCAATTTTCCTAAAGTATTAACTGTTTCTACTGCTTGAAGGGTTTTAGAATTGTTGATCCCTCCGTTGTAATTATAGTTAAGGCCAAAGCTTGCATTTTTACCGATTTTATTGTTGTGGTTTATTCCGAAAGTTCTATTTTGATAAAGCCCGGCTCCATTATCTGCTATGTTGTAACCCAGGCCTCCACTCGATTGCTTTTCGCCATTCCATAAGTTAACGTTCCCATTGCCGCCAATTTGTTTATTTGTACCGCCATTAATGGATAGACCTCCAAACTGTCCGTTATCCATACTGGGCTTGGTAACAATGTTTAACATTTTCTGCGATTCCCCAATTTTGATGCCGGTAAAGTTTGCCTGATCACCGAAATCGTCTATTACCTGTATTTTTGCAACAATGCCTGCAGGCAGTTTGGATATAAAATCTTTAACATTATTTGTGAAAAAATCCTTTCCGTTAACCCGGAGTTTTGTCATGCTTTTTCCCATCGCAGTAACGTTTTCGTTTTCATCTACTTCTACGCCCGGTAACTGCTTTAATAGATCGGTCACCCTATCTTCGTCTTGCACGTGAAAAGCATTCGCGTCGTATTCAACTGTATCTTGTTTGTACCTTATGGCAACAGGTTTTGCTTTAATGGTAACATCGGCCAATGAAATTTCTCCAGCTTTCAAAACAATTGTCCCCAGGTCTATTTCCTGCATGTCAGACTTGATGCTATATTTTGCCAAATACGTTTTAAATCCTATACTACTAACTTTTAAGGTCACTTCCTTTGCTTTGATATTTGAAAAAGAAAAGTATCCTTTATCATTTGTAGTGGTATTTAATGAGTCTTTGCCAAAATAGAGTTTAATTGTAGTGTTACTAAGCACTTTTTTCAAAGAATCAGCAATAATACCATGGATGTTGCAGTTTGTTTGCGCGCGAGCTTGCATACCATAAATCAGTAATGTCATGGAGAGCGAGAGTAGAAAAGTTTTCAATGAGAGGTTAATTATTAAAGTAGTTTTTTGATTTTAAGATGAATGTTTTACCAATTTTCCATAAGCCTTAATTTTTAAAAACCCAGATTATACCAGTTTCAACTTACCCTTTACGGCATAAAATAAATAAGTTTTAATATTTTCATACCCCATCTCTGCAAGTAAAGTACTGTAATTGTTTACCTGCTCGATGTGTTTGTCGCTTTCTTCCAATGTAAACTTATAGTCGAGGATAATTACCTCATCATTGTTGAACAAAATACGGTCGGGGCGGTGAAGTTTACCTTTTGCATCGATAATGTTTTTTTCGGTAATGCTACCGGTAGCTTTGCTTAAAACCACTTTTAAATCAACGTTTTCCAGCACTTCTAAAGCTCTCGAAATCAGGTTTGGCTTTTCATCTTCCTGTACAATCCCATCTAAAATCAAATTGGTAATATAAGCCTCAACCTCTTTTGGGGTACTGGCATTGGCTAAAATATCGTGGAGCAGGGATCCTTTTCTTCCCGATTTTTCAATATTAACCAGGTGCCGGAGGTGTTTGTCTTCGGATGGGATATATAATTCTGATAAGCGTGTAGTGGTTGGATAGCTTTTCAGGTCAATAAAGTTTGCTTCTTCATTTTTACTTTCTGCTGAAACAAAATCTACAATTTCGTACACCCCGTTTTCATCAAATTCATTTTCGAAAGTAAGGTTTATTACGTCGCCCATGTTTGATAGTTTAAGTTCCTTTTTAGCCATGGTAGCGATATAAAGGTAATCTTTTGAGCGTGTGGTTGCCACATAAAGCATATTCAGCGCATCCATGTTATTGTAGAGCAGTTCTTCGTAGTAAGCTTTAGCAATTGCCGAATCGGCCAGGGCTTCATTGTATTTTAGCGGAATGCCACGCAACTCTTTATAAACAGTGTCATCTGATGAAACCCAGAAAGTCCCATTTGCCTTACCTTTGATTTCCCAGTTGCAAAAAGGAACAAAGACAGCCCTAAATGCAAGCCCTTTCGATTTGTGGATGGTAATGATTTGGATCGCATCTGCACCTTCTGGAGATGGTAAAGACTTTTTAATGCCATCTTCTTCCCACCAGGTTAAAAAGGCAATAATTCCTTTTTCGCCCAGTTTGCCTGCCGATGCGGTTAAATCTCTAAAGGCGAGTAAATAGGGTAAGTTTGCTGTTAGGTTTTTTAAACCATAGCTTTCAATTAATATTTCAACGAGTTCTGGCAATGGTAGCTGTAACCAACTCTGCCAGTTTTCGCAAAGGGCAGAAGGCAAAACTTCGTTAAGGCTATTTAACGGCCGGTTAGTAAGGTTAAGGTAATCGTTGGCGTTTACTTCTTTTTCTTGTAAAGAGCGATAAAGGGCAATGCAATTGGCTTTGTACAGGGCTGTTTGAGATTCGAGGCCAATAAGCACCTTTAGCGTATTAATAATAAGTTGTATGGCCGAATTGTTCGATATTAATAATGCATCACCAGATAATACGGGTAATTTATGCTCCATTAATTTTCTAACGGTGAGCATGGCTTCGCTATTGGAACGGACCAAAATGGCGATATCTTTTAAGGCATAGTTATGCTCCTGGAGTACTTTGATTTCGCTGATAATATCACCCAGGGCAATATCCCTGAAAGTAGTTTCGGTGAAACGAGCCTCGTTGGGGGCATGTTCTTTCCCAAATTTTTTAATTTTAATAGTGCCACCTTTCGGGGTGTTTGTTGCAAAGTTTTGGGTTGAAGTACTGTAAATATCGGTTATAATCTGGGTATAGTGTTCTGCTTCCCACCACGAAGAAATGCTCTTGGGTTTGGTAAGCAGGTTTTGATTTAATTCATTTTGAAGCACAAGGGGAATAGACTTGTAAAGAAAATTGTTGAAAGTGATGATGTTTTCAGCGCTCCTGTAATTTTCAGCCAGACTGTCTTCCATTACATTTTCTGGACCTACATCGCGTCTAGCGTGTTGGTGCAGGATATTCCAATCGCCATTGCGCCAGCGATAAATAGATTGTTTGGTATCGCCTACAATCAGGTGGTCGATCAGCGTTTCGCTTGGCGTGGCCATGGCGTTGGTGAGGAGTGATTTAAAACTTCCCCACTGACTGGTTGAAGTATCCTGAAATTCATCGAACAGGAAATTGCGATACCTGTTGCCCACTTTTTCCCAGATAAACGAAGGGTTATCGCCTGCATCTTCGGTAATGCCAGAAATTAATTTCTGTGCATCACTAATAAGCAGGTTATCGTTTTCTGCACGGTATTCTTTCAAAAGCACTGCAATTTCCTGCATTAACCTTAAATAATATAGGTTTTTGTTAAAAGCTATAGCCAGGCTATAATTAGGTAAATGTGCTAAATAATGAGTTTTAAGTTGTTTTAGAAGGGGATTTACAATTTCGTAGGCCTCAGGAAAATTTGCATTTTTTTGAAACCACTCATCCGGTTCATCAATCAGGTTGAAAAGTGGTTCTATTTTAGAAAAATCGCCACGGGCAACGAGTATTATTTTGGCTAGTGCACTGCGGGATTTTCCTTTGAAGTGTTCATTTTCGACGCCTGTAACGCCCATAGCTTCGTGTGCATCGGTCGCAATACGGATAATTTCATCTTCGAAATTTTTAATCTCGGCTTTAGTTATGCTGATATATTTTTTGAAAAGCTCGTCGATATTCTCTAAGCCCAAAGCGCTTACTGCATCTTCAAAAATCTGGAAACGCTCTGAAAAAATTTCCCCGATCAGGTTGTATAGTTCGAATTTATAATTCCAGCTTTTGTTATCGCTAATGCGTTCGATAGCCAGATCGATAATCCATTGTAGAAGTTGTTTATTATGGTCTAAAGCTTCATCCAGTTTGGCAACTAGGTCATCTTTAACTTTATCATAATTCATCTCTAAATTATAATCCGCATTAAGGCCTAGTTCGAAAGCGAAACCACGGATTACTTTTTGCACGAAGCCATCAATGGTACTAACCGAAAAGCGGCTATAATCGTGCAGGATTTTACGGTAGATTTTATCCGCTTTAAATTGCAGCTCCTGACTGCTCATTTCGGGATAAGCCTGTAAAATGAGCTGCCGGTAATCGTCTATTTTCTTTGCGGGATTGCCCTTTGCTAATCCCAGCAAGACTTCCAGTATCCGGGTTTTCATTTCCTCTGTAGCCTTATTGGTAAAAGTAACGGCTAAAATTTCGCGGTATTTATTCTCACCGGAAAATAGTAGTGTAAGGTAATGCGCTGTTAAACTGAATGTTTTACCAGAACCGGCAGAAGCCTGAAGAATTTTAAGTGGTTTGGGCATAATATGATTGCTCTCGGATTTTAAACTTACAACAATTTAAAATCTTCGCGAAATCATGATATCAACAATTCTATTCCGTTAAGCTTTTTTTTTCTTCCTTTTGTTAAGTGTTTTATGACTGATTCTGGCTGGTCTTTCGGCCATTTCGATTTTTAAGCCCAGTAAGTCGCGGATTACTACCGAAGCGCAGGCTCCGCCAAATGCAGCTGGCAGATAGGAAACTGTTCCATAGGCCGAACGTTTAAAGTTGCTCCCATCGGTCATGATCATCGAATTTTTATCCATCTGCTCCGTTGAAAAAACTGTTTTGATTTTCTCTGCATTTGCCAGCTTATTTAATCTTTTGCGTACATAGCTTGCAAAAACACATTGATAGGTATCCGGAAGCATGGTAATCCTTAATTTGGTAGGATCCATTTTACCGCCGGCACCCATTGAACTTACAATCGGGATATTTTTCTCTAATGCCGTAGATAGTAAGGTAATTTTGGGCATTACACTATCGATGCAATCCATAATGTAATCGAATTTACCTTCTAAAATTTCCCGGCACTTCTCGGGGGTAAGAAAAGTATCAACGACATGCAGTTTTAATTCAGGGTTAATGGCCTGTAAACGCTCGCGCATAATTTCGGCCTTACCTACACCATGGTTGGTGGCTAAAGCTGGCAGCTGTCTGTTCCTGTTGGTAGGATCTACCACATCACCATCCACAATAGTCATTTCGCCAACTCCCGACCGGCAGATAAATTCTGCAGCGAAGGAGCCAACACCACCTAAACCAATTACTAAAACATGTTTGGCTTGAAGTTTTTCTATCCCATCATTTCCTACAAGCAGGGCAGAGCGCGAAAGCCAGGTTACATCAGACATTATAATTTTTCTATTATACCAAAGAGACACTCATTAATACAGAATTGATATTTTTCTGTGGCCTCCCTGGTTATTTTACAATAAATTCAAATTTTTCCAGTTGGCAAAAATACGAGCTTTAAGCTCATCAACCGTACATTTTTTTAAATTGGCTGCGGCCTGGTAAATTTCAGAGATCGGAATATTCGCATCATCGGTTTCGAGAAAGAAGTTATCTATTTCCGTTAGCAGTTTTGCTGCGCCTGTGCCGGCTTTTAATATTGCCGTTCCAAACGAAAGGAGGAAGCCTTTATCCAACAGCTGTTTGCCCAGCAATTCTTTTTTATTGAAACCATGAATAATCATCGGAACTTTAACCTTAAGCCTGTCTTTAAGCGCAATCAGCTCGGAAAAGCATTTTACACAGTGCAATATTAATGGCTTGTTAAGCTTTTCTGCCAGTTTGATTTGTTCGGTTAAAATAACCAGCTGGTTGTTTACATTTTCGCCCCTGAGTTTATCTAAACCACATTCGCCAATGAGCTTTACATTGGGTTGCCTCGCCAACACATCTAAATAACGCATTTGCATTTCTAAAGCATCAAGCTGCGCATACCAGGGATGTAAACCCACTGAAATTGGCTTTTTTTTGGGCATGGCTAGAAAGATATCGCTGGTTAACGATAAGCTTTGAATACTGATAGCCCCTGGCTGTTCAGCGGTTTTATGGCTATGTATGTCTAAAAAATCCATTGAACTACAAAGATAATATAGAAATGGAAGATGGGAAATGCAAGATGGATGATGGAAAATGTGGGATCGATTAAACTTTTGGTAAAAACAAATCTGTTAATGACTAATGAATGTTTCCGCTCTGTAAAGAATTTGCGAATAATCTACTATAATACTAGACTTTACTACTTTTGAATATTATTCAAAAAAAGATGAAAAAAATAGTGATTTTATTAACTGCTGTATTGATTTCTACTGCAGCTTTTAGTCAGGTGAAAAAGGAAGGGGTTCACATTTATAACCCTCAGGCCGATGCCAAAGCAGATATTGCAACAGCTGTTGCAAAGGCAGCTAAAGAAAATAAACATGTTTTATTACAGGTTGGGGGTAACTGGTGCACCTGGTGTATTGCTTTCCACAATTTGGTTGATAGTACAGCTACTTTGAAAAAATATATCAACGATAACTTCGAAACCGTATTGGTTAACTACAGCCCTGAAAATAAAAATGAAAGTGTTTTGGCTAATTTAGGTTATCCGCAACGTTTCGGTTTTCCGGTGTTTTTAGTTTTGGACGGAAAAGGAAAGGTATTGCACATCGAAAATTCGTCGTACCTGGAAACTGAAGAAGTAGGCGCTAATGGCAAAAGGAAAGTTGGCCACGATGTAAAGAAAATTACCTCTTTTTTAAAGGGATGGACCACAACTGCGGTTAATCCGGAAACGTATAAGCCAAAAGCAAAGTAGTTTTAAAGTTGGTCGATATTTATTTTAATAAGAAATTTAAAAAATGAAATATGTCGGCTTTATTAAAGAATATAATATCATTGATAGTGCTAAGCCGCTACAGGATGTAGTAAAATATCATGATGAGAAACCAGATTATCTTGATATTATAAATTACCTAAAAGATGGCATTCTAGCTTTCGCCTGGATGGGGTACTTTGTTGATATTGAAACTAAAGCGCTTATTGCACCTGATAGCTATTTTACAGATGGTTTATGGGTTTGGCCTGCATATCTTCCCTATTATTTATCGAAGTACCCAGGCATGCATTTAGACCATGACTTTGTTGAATACTTAAGGTTGAAAAAATATGAAATAACTGTCGGCGAGTTTGAAATAGCTCGAATTGAGGATGAAATTTCTATTAAGTTAAATAATATGCAATAATCGCGCTAAATAATTCCTTCTTTAATCAAAAACTTTCCCTTAAAAAACGGCAGGTCATATTGTTAAATCTGATCTGCTGCTATTTTTTTAATCGTCTAAATCATCGGTTTCGTCATCAAGATTTAGCTCATAAGAACCTCTTGATGCTTCATCTGCCTGCTCCAGCAAATCTTTATCGTGTTCAATGCTGGTATCATCGCCGGTAATTTCATTGATATTTTCTACCTCATCCTCTCTGCGCAATGCATCATTAGGATCGCTGGAATAATTGTCATTTTCTGGATCTATCATAACATTAAGATTTATAATTAGATAATCGCTTTAAGCTAGAAATTGTTTTGAAAAAATGAATGAATTTTGAATGAGTGAATGGCGGATATCCAAAACATTCACTCATTCAAAATGCTATCTTTTGTGCGCTTCGTGTCTTTGCGGTTAAAATTAAAATCCTTCACCAAATTTATAAAAGGGAGCCACACTTACAGGCAATTTACCTGTTGGTACCAGTCTGTTGTTAATTACTGCTGCGGCCGAAATCTGCATATAATCTTCTTTTTGGTAAGCCACAACAAGCCCTTTACTGTTTTCTAAACCAGGTAAGCCTGCCAGGTTATATGGATTGGCAAATAAGGCAAAAACAGCATTTTTGGCTGATAGTTCTTTAATGAAATTCTTTACTCCGGCATTTAGCGGCATGTTATTGGCCGGACGGGAACGGCTATCGTGAATACCTACAATAACCTGATCAAAAGCAGCTACCTCGCGGGCAATGTTCGAGATTTGTGTAGGATTTGCATCTTTATCCAAAACATAATAAACCGAGTTGTAATAACCTTTTGCAATTTCTTTCTGGAAAGTAGTAACAGCAGGTACACCGATACTGATAATAGCAGTCCTTCTGATCGGAATTAACCTTTTAATATAATCTTTACCTTTTAATAAAGTAACCGAAGCATTGGCCAGTTCCTGCACCAATGCATTGCTGGCATTACGGTTAACGGCGGCAACTATGCCTTGTGTTACCACTGTATCTTTTCTGGCTAAACCTGCCCAGTATTTTGCCGTCAATATTTTGCGTACACTCTGGTCTATTTCTGCCATATTTATGCGATCTTGCCTAACGGCTTTACGCACCAGTTTAATCGCTCTATCGCTATTTTCAGAAAGCTCGAGTATATCGTTTCCTGCAATAATGCCCATTAAATCAGCTTCACCGTTTTTGAAATATTTAACTACACCTTTCATATCCATTGCATCAGAAATAATCAGACCTTTAAAACCTAGTTTTTGCTTTAAAATACCGGTAACGATAGGTTTAGAAAGTGTAGAAGGTAAATTTGGGGTATTATCAAGAGAGGGAATATTCATGTGTGCAATCATCACGCCCGACGCGCCCTGCTTAATCAGCTCTTTGAAAGGATACATTTCTAAAGTATCTAACCGCGTGGCCGAAAAGGTAAGCTGAGGTAAATCGTAGTGCGAATCTACATCCGTATCGCCGTGACCGGGAAAATGTTTCAGCGTAGTTAAAAGGCCGCCATCCTGCATGCCTTTCATGTAAGCCGCAACTTTAGTGGCTACGTTATATTTATTTTCGCCAAAAGAACGGTAATTAATCACCGGGTTTTTCGGGTTGTTGTTGATGTCGGCATCGGGAGCTAAATTCATCTGCATGCCCATGCGCTTATAATCTTTGGCAACTTCTAAACCCATTTTGTACAAAAGTTCCTTGTTCTGGATTGCACCCAATGCCATTTGATAAGGGTAAGATATAGTGCTGTCTAAACGCATTCCCAATCCCCATTCGCCATCGTTGGCAACAATTAAAGGTACCCGGCTTAATTTCTGGTAAGCATTAGTGGCAATGGCTTGCCTGCCCGGACCGCCCTGAAAAAATATAACCCCACCCAGTTGCTCCCGCTTAATTACCTGACTAACCGAATCGGTGTATTTTTGGCCCAGGTTGGTATGCGCACGTACAAAGAACATCTGTGCAATGCGCTCCCTGCGGTTTAGCTTATTAAAAACCGAATCGACCCATTTAGGTTGATTCGCTAACATTTCTAAATAGGTTTTTTGTTGTGCACTGCCCGAAAATGCAGTTCCACAGAGTGCAATGAGTATAAAAAGATTTTTTTTCACTTGTTTTGTTGTATCAGTTCAGCTAAATTAATAAACCAAAGCCGTATTAAACAAAAACTCGTCCAAGTAATCGATTTAATACAGTAGGTTTTAAGAAAACTGTATGGGTTAAGATTTGTACATCCCTTTACCCTCAATAAAATCAATTACTTTATCGGGTAAGAAAAACTGGACATTCTTTTGCGCTTTAATGGCCTTGCGGATAAAGGTTGAAGAAATTTCCATTAAAGGTGTTTGAGTAAAAGTAATTGCCGGATGGTTTTCCCATTCTTCAATGTTAGCTCCTGGCCTTGGATACACGTATATCTGGTAGTTTTTTAAAAGTACCTCGTAGTTTTTCCACTTTTTAAACGAAACCAGGTTATCGGCGCCCATAATCAGCACAAATTCCTTTTCCGGATATTTTTCGTGCAAATATGTCAAGGTATCGATGGTGTAAGAAGGTTGTGGCAGGGCAAATTCAATATCACTCACCCGAATATGCTCGGCATTTTCGGTGGCAAGTTTGGCCATCTCCAACCTGTCGTACATGTTGGTTAAACCATTTTTATCTTTTAACGGATTATGTGGAGAAACCACCAGCCATACCTCATCCAGCTCAGTATGATTGGCTATATAGTTGGCAATAATTAAATGGCCGGTATGAATGGGGTTATAAGAACCGAAGAAGAGTCCAGTTTTCATGTTTTTCATTGTTTGTACCCATCATTGCGAGGCTGGGTTGAGCGAGCCGAAGCAATCTCATCCGAAATAAAAGATTGCTTCGCGCGCTGCAAAGTCTATTGCTTATGTATGCAATGATGTATTTATTTCTTCAAAAAATCACCAACCAACTGCTCCGCTTCCGCACAGGCGGTTGCTAGGTCAAAGTTTTTTAAAATTACATCAAACTTATCAGCATAAAGCAATTCTTTCTCGGCCTTGATGAAACGCTCCTGTAATTTTTCAGGGCTATCTGTTCCGCGACCGCTTAAACGCTCTTTTAATACCTCTAACGATGGCGGCTGAACAAAAATGGCCAGTGCATCTTCTTCGTATTTTCTTTTCAGGCGGATACCACCTTCTACGTCAATATCAAAAATAACGTGTTTGCCTTCATTCCAGATGCGTTCTATTTCTGAACGTAGGGTGCCATAAAAAGTTCCGTTATAAACCTCTTCAAACTCAACAAACTCCTGATGAGCCACTTTATGTAAAAACTCTTCTTTAGTGATGAAATAGTAATCGTTTTCGTGTTTTTCTGTTCCTCTTAACTCACGGGTAGTTGCAGAAATAGAAAAGCTCAGCTCAGGAAATTTCTGTAATAAATGATGTACGATGGTGGTTTTACCTGCTCCTGATGGTGCCGAAAATATGATTAATTTGCCTTGCATGCTTTAATATTGTTGGAAAGTTGGAAAGTTAAAGGTTGGAAGGTTGCTTGTAAACATTGCAACTTAACAACATTCAACCATTACAACACATTCAGTAATTGTTCTTTTATCTTTTCTAATTCTTCTTTCATTCCCACCACAAATTGTTGCATTTGGGCATCATTCGCCTTAGCACCCATGGTGTTAATTTCCCGTCCTATTTCCTGCGAGATAAAGCCCATTTTTTTTCCGTTTGCTTCCTTACTGGCTAAAGTTTGCAAAAAGTAATCGCAGTGACTTTTTAAACGTGTTTTTTCTTCGGTAATATCAATCTTGTCAATATAGTAGATCAATTCCTGCTCAAAACGGTTCTGGTCTATATTTACCTTACCCACCGCATCCTCTAAAAACTGATTAAATTTATCGCGGATAGCTGTAATTCTTTTGGGCTCCAGTTCTTCAACCGACTTAAAGTAAGAAAGAATGTTTTTAATGCGCAGTTCTAAATCTGTCTTTAAAACAGCACCCTCGTCTTCTCTAAATTTATTAAAGTTGGCTAAAGCAGTAGTAAAAATCTGGTATAGGTGGTTCCACTCATCTTCGCTTACACTTTCTTCTTTATAGCTGATCACATCCGGAAAAGTTAAAGCAGTTTGCAGTAAATTGCTGCTATCGGCTCCTAATTCGTTGTTAACCGCAACAAGTTGTTGGTAGTAGTGGCTTAATAAGGCGGTATTAATGCTGGCACCGGTAACTTCGCCATTGCTGCGTTCTACATTGATACTTAAACTTACTTTTCCTCTTTCGATATCTTTGCTGCATACATTGCGCAAAATCAATTCTTTATCAGAAAAAGCTTTAGGATATTTTAAATTGAGCTCCAGGAATTTACTGTTGAGCGATTTGATTTCGACACTATACTTTGCATTTGCATAATCGGCTGTTGCTAAGCCGTATCCTGTCATGGATTTTATCATGCGCAAAGATAGGGTTTTAAGCCGAAAGGAGAAATAATAATGGTCAGTGACTCAGAATTGTGTATAGTTGCAAATAAAATATGACATCGCCGATATTTTGAAAACCAACGTTCAGTTTTTCATCGCAGAAGCAGTACCTTTACGCTTTACTTGGTTACACTCGGTGCCCGCTGCAATCGCGTTTAATTTTCAAGACCTGTCGTCTTTGGATGAGCCTGTTCCCTACAAAGTGCAAAATCACCGTTTCTAAACCTCCTATGAATAAAACCCTTTTTCAAGTGTCTTTGGAAGCTTTTTCTTTTTTTATGGAAAAAACAGGTTACTATCCTGTGAATTGGTGGTTTCTATTTATTTAAATTTAACAATTGTGGCTGCTAAAGACCACTTGAACTAAGATTACTTTATTAGATAGATACTGATGGGAGTCAACATCCCCGATTTTTCATCAGAATAAAACGGTCAGTAAGACTGATTTGGTCAAAAATACCGGAACCCTCATTTTCTGATCAAAAGGAATATTAAGCTACTTTTTCAGCAAGTTTAAAATCACGTTAAACGTTTTTTGCTTCAATTCTTCCAGATCTTCTGCTACCAAACCTTTCGTCTCAATGGCTTCACCAAATATTGTTTTAATAGTACCTGGGTTTAACAAAAGCGGTTTCGTTCGTGGTAAATGCGCCCTGCTGTTCAAAATTGCAAAAGGTAAAATTGGTGTTTGGGTCTCAATAGCCAGGCGAAAAGCGCCATCATAAAAAGGAGCTAAGGGTTGGTCTGATTTATTCATCGTTCCTTCGGGAAAAATTAGGATCGATTGGCCATCGGCGAGGTCTTTGCGCAATTCGGCTACCGAATGGTCGCGGCTTTCGCGACTGCTGCGGTCAATCATTACGACCAAACGTTTATAAATCCAGCCAAATACTGGTATTTTAAGCATTTCTATTTTCCCCAGCGGACTAAAAGCCTGCGGGATACCCAGTACGATGGCTACCGCATCTAAAAATGAACTGTGGTTGCCAACATAAATATAAGCACGCGAGGTGTCAATTTCGGCTCCGCTGGCCGAGAACCATAAACAGGTAAGTAAACTGAAGCCCCAGGCCCAGAATTTTAGGAAATAGAAAGAAATCTTCCGGCCGGTTTTTTCTTTAAAAATACCCATGCTGAGGATGATAAACGGGCAAACGAAAACCATGAGCATAAAAAATACAATTGCTGCGTACAATAAATAAAATCCACCCAATAGCTTTCTCATGTTTATTAACGTTTTATTAACAATTTGAACGTGTAACAAGTGTTAATTTTACGAAAAATATCTTACAGATATGAAAGCATTTTTTACGCTCTTTTTTCTCTCAATAAGCTTTCTGGTTGTACCTAAAAATATTAAGGCACAGGTTGTTGCTTCAAAAGGTGTGGTTTTTGAGAAAGGTACCGACATCAGAATTGCCCTAGCTGTTGTAACCAATACTCGCACCAATCAAGGGGTTGGCACAAATGATATGGGCTTCTTTCAAATCGCTGCAAAAATTGGCGATACTTTATTGATCCAGAAGCGAAAGTTCGATAATCAGTATGTGGTTGTTAAAAACGAGAACGATTTTATTGTAAACCTTATACGGACCGATATGATTTTGGAAGATGTAACAATTAAGGCAGAAAACAAACAAGAAAACTTATTGGCTGTTAGGTTAGAACACCGTAAGAAAACTTACTTTTACGGGAAGAACAAAAATCCGCTTCACTATATCCGCTACCCGCTTGCAGCGATAATGGAGCTGTTTAGCGCAGAGCGAAAAAGAGCCAGGCGGTTTGACCGGTATTACGACGAGGAGCTAAAGGAACTGGAAATAGACAAGTTTTTTAATCTGAGCCTGGTTAAAAGGAATACCAGTTTAACAGGGAAACAGCTGGAGGTGTTTATGGTAAATTACAGGCCTAAACATAAACAGATTAAAAAGTGGAATACTTATGATGCGGCCGGATACATTAAAAAATCGGCCCGGCAATATTTAGATACATTGAATACGCCATAATAAATACCTGATGAAGCACTTGAGACTTATTCTTTTACTGATCGTTGTGCTGCAGGGCTTAAACAGCATGGCTCAAAACTTTGTGCTTAAAGGCGTGGTAATTGAAAAAGGTTCGAATGTGCGCATTGCGCTGGCCGAAATTACCAATCTGAACAATAAAATTGGGGCGACCAGCAATGAGATTGGCCTGTTTGAGGTAAATGCAAAGGCTGGCGATACCTTATTGGTTAAAAAAAGGAATTTAACCGATCAAATGGTAGTGGTTAAAACGGATGATGATCTGGTAATTTACCTGGTTAGGGGGAGTACCATGTTAGAGGAAGTAACAGTTAAAGGGCAAACCAAAAAGCAGGAGATGGAAGATATTAAGCGCGATTTCAGACATAATGGCTCTTTTTATGCTGGTAAGCCGCCATTGATTTTATTAAATCCTTTTGGTGGTAGTCCGTTAACTTTTTTTTACGAGTTATTTGGGAAAACACCGGCAAGAGCGCGTAATTTTAACCGTTATTATAAAAAAGAGCTGAGCTTAATTGAAATAGATAAATTTTTTAATAAAAGCCTGGTAATCAGTTATACCACTTTAAGAGGGAAAGAACTGGATAAATTTTTGCTCGATTATTACCCCAGCAGTAGCATGGCAAACAACTGGAGCAATTACGATGCTGTTAAATACATCAAAGAATCGGCTAAATATTATACCGATACTTTGAAACGCAACAATTAATTACAACATGAAGAATTTTAAATTTAGCATTATATTCATTTTTTTAACTACCCTAGGCTTATTTGCCCAGGCCCAGGATTTTATTGTTAAAGGAGTGGTTATTGAAAAAGGTTCGAACATCAGGATTGCCTTATCTGAAATCACCAATCTGCGTACGGGGATTGGTGTGGGCAGTAACGACATCGGAATGTTTCAGCTTAAAGCAAAAATTGGCGATACGCTTTTGGTAATCAAAAGAAACCTGATCGATCAAAGAGTGGTAGTTAAAAATGAGGAAGATATTGTAGTTTATTTGGTGCGGGGAAGTACTACACTTGATGATGTGACTATCCGTGGCAATACCAAACAGCAGGATTTAGCTGAAATTAAAAAAGAATTTAAAAATAAAGGAGTTTACAATGGCGGTAAAACAACACTTTTATCGGCTATATTCAGTCCACTTAATGCCTTATACAATTTATTTGGCAGCGACCCTAAAAATGCACGCAGGTTTGGTCGTTATGCGGATAATGAGATAAAGCAGTCACAGATTGATGTATACTTTAATCAGAGCATCATAAAAAACAATACTGAATTAAGAGGCGATACTTTGGAAAAATATATGCTAAACTGTCGCCCGGAATTTGATAAGGCTCAATACTGGAACAGCTACGATTACATTAAGTACATTAAAGAATCATCGAAAAAATTTACTGATACACTGGGGAAGGGGAGGTAGTTTTGGGTTGGCTAATAAGAAGCAAAGAGCCATGTGCATAGAGCATGGTGTGAGTTAATATATAAACCGATAAACAGTTATCCAATTAAACTAGTAAGTGGCATAGCGCAGTTAACATGCGGCATGGCGTCAGTTTACCTATCAGGTACCGATTTAAACAATTAACCACAATACAGTTTGTAGTGAATAGTTATCAATGAACCTCTAGATACTAAGTGCTTCGCAGGCCTTCTCTGCTGCTAGTTTCTCTGCGTTTTTCTTGTTGTAATCTCTGCCTGTACCATATTTTTCACCTTCAACAATAGCGCTGATGGTAAACAGTTTAGCACTTTCGCCTTCGCTATTTTGCACCAGTTCAAACGTTACATCTTTGCCGTGGCGCTGGCACCACTCAATCAGCTTACTTTTAAAGTTGGTTTCGGTAAGTTCAAGGGTATGGATATCGATATGGGGCTTTACAATGCGACGGAGCAAAAACTCTTTAGTAAAGTTATAGCCCTTATCCATGTAAATGGCCCCAACAATGGCTTCAAAAGCATCACCCAGCATTGAATTATGCTTGGTTTGGATGCTTACTGAACGCTGATCAAACTGGATCAGCTTATCGAAACCAATTTTCTTTGCCAATTGGTTCAGATTAGCCCGATTCACAATTTTTGAGCGCATTTCTGTTAAGAAACCTTCCTCTTTGTAGGGGTAATGTTTAAAAAGCAATTCTGCTATTACCGATCCTAAAACAGCATCGCCCAAAAACTCGAGGCGCTCATTGCTGCTTCTGCTGCCGTTTTTTAAAACTTTTGCCACAGAGCGGTGTCTGAACGCCATTTTATATAGCGTAACATTCCCTGGAATAAAGCCTAAAATATTTCTCAGCTTTTTAACAAACTCCTTTTCGGGAGAAAGATAAAGTTTATATAATTTTAATATCGGCATTAAATAAATAACACAATTAACGGCTAATCAGCATATTTAACTAAGTTATCCATTTTTAAATTAGCATACAAAATTATATGGCAGCTGGGCTAAATTAATCTTCGTATTTCTTGAAAATCACAGAAGCGTTATGACCACCGAAACCGAATGTATTACTTAAAGCAGCTCTAACTGTACGTTTTTGCGCTTTGTTAAAAGTAAAGTTCAATTTAGGGTCAAATGCAGGATCATCTGTAAAGTGATTGATTGTTGGAGGAACAATATCATTTTTAACAGAAAGAATTGCGGCAATTGCTTCAACAGCACCGGCAGCTCCTAAGAGGTGGCCCGTCATTGATTTGGTAGAGCTGATGTTTAAACGGTAAGCATCTTCACCAAATAATGTACCAATGGCTTTGGTTTCGCTAATATCACCAAGTGGTGTAGAGGTACCATGAACATTGATGTAGTCTATATCAGCAGTTGTTAAACCGGCATCTTTTAGCGCATTTGTCATTACCATTCTGGCACCTAAACCTTCAGGATGCGGTGCCGTGATGTGATTAGCATCTGCACTCATTCCACCGCCAACAAGTTCTGCATAAATTTTTGCACCCCTTGCTTTTGCATGTTCAAGTTCTTCTAAAATAATGGTTCCTGCACCTTCACCAGCTACGAAGCCATCGCGATCTTTATCAAAAGGACGAGATGCTGTTGCCGGATCATCGTTACGTGTAGATAGTGCATGCATGGCGTTAAAACCACCCATTCCTGCTTCGTTAATAATTGCTTCAGAACCACCACTGATAATAACATCGGCCATACCCAAACGGATATAGTTAAATGCATCAATCATGGCGTTGGTAGAAGAAGCACATGCCGAAACAGTTGCGAAATTTGGTCCACGTAAACCGTATTTGATAGAGATATGCCCTGGAGCAATATCAATAATCATTTTAGGAATAAAAAATGGATTGTATCTTGGCGTACCATCACCTTTGGCAAAATTTGAAATTTCATCCAAAAATGTTTTCAATCCACCTATGCCCGCACCCCAGATTACACCGATTCGGTTGGTATCTAATTTTTCAAAATCGAAACCACCATCCTTCACAGCCTCATCTGTTGCCACAAGGGCATATTGTACAAACGGATCTAGCTTGCGAGCCTCTTTTTTCTCCAAAAAATCTTCCGGATTGAAATTTTTAACCTCGCATGCGAATTTAGTCTTGAACTTTTCAGTGTCAAAACCCTTAATAGGAGCAGCGCCACTCACCCCGTTAGTCAATCCTTCCCAAAAATCGGGAACATTATTGCCTATAGGAGTGAGCGCACCCAACCCTGTTACTACTACTCTTTTTAATTCCATTTATACTGAAAAAGCGTAATTCTATTTAACGTTTTTTTCCAAATAAGCAATTGCTTGACCAACAGTACCGATGGTTTCAGCCTGATCATCAGGAATAGCTACATTGAATTCTTTTTCAAATTCCATAATCAACTCTACGGTATCTAAAGAATCTGCACCTAAATCGTTGGTGAATGAAGCCTCTGGCGTAACTTCGCTTTCGTCAACACCTAGTTTTTCTACGATAATAGCCTTAACTCTTGAAGCAATATCAGACATAATTTTATAATTTAATGGTTAAATAATTCTGTGCAAAGAAAAATAAATTCTTACAATTTTCAAATGTTTTTATTTCGATACGTAATTTTGGTATCTCAATAACACAGCGAATATAGAATTAGTTTTTTAATTTCGTTCTGTAAATAATTTATTTCGCTTTGAATAGAACTTACCTAAAACTTACCTTAGACCTTGATTTTATACTAATTGCGATTACTGCACCCCTAAAAGACTATGTACTTTGCCACAAAATTAATACCCGTTTAAACACACAATTTGAAAAAATAGAAGACCACGAAATTTTTTTTAATATTGACGAACCAGCCTGGTGTTTTTCTAAATATTACTTTTTTGTAGAGCAAGGCGAGGTAGAATATTACCTGATTAGCAACAGAAGTAGTGATGGTTTTCTGATTCCGGAGATGAACAAGGTAGATTTCTTTATTATTATTAAAGAATTTATAGATAAGGAAGATTTGGATTATCTGCTAAATGGATTAAATAAACTGCCTGATATACAGGTGGCTGCGAAGATAGATCCGACCAAGTTAAAGAGTAAGGAGAATTTGGTAATATAAAAATTATATACTTGGTGTATTAAATACACTATATTTGACGGTTACAAACAAAGAACAAAGAAACAAAATATATAAAATTTAATGCGGTTTGTCTATTTTAGATAAATAATTGCGTTTTCTAAAACCGCATCCTAAAATCAATTAATTAAATGAAACCTTTTCATTCGAGAACCAAAATCGTAGCCACACTAGGGCCTGCATCAGCAAAACCAGATGTATTATATAGTATGTTTAACGCAGGTTTAGATGTTTGCCGTCTAAACTTTTCGCACGGGTCGCAAGCCGATCACCAGGCGGTTTTGGATACCATCCGCGATTTAAACAAAAAATACGATTATAATGTGGGTATTCTTGCCGATTTACAAGGACCTAAAATCCGTATTGGCCTGGTAAAAGAAGGTGGTATTAACCTGATTAACGGTAAAACAACCGTAATTACCACTAACGAGTGTATCGGTAACGAAGAACGGATTTACATCACTTACCAAAACTTCCCTCAGGATGTTCAGGCTGGCGAGATTATCCTTTTGGATGATGGAAAACTTCAAATGAAAGTTTTATCTACCAATTTGAAAGATGAAGTTACCTGCGAGATTGTTCATGGTGGTATTTTAACTTCCAGAAAAGGGGTAAACCTACCAAACACTAAAGTTTCTATTCCTTCTTTGACGCCTGAAGATCGTGAGAACTTAGAATTTGTATTAGAAAATGACGTAGAGTGGATCGGTTTATCTTTTGTGCGTAAAGCTGAAGATATTATCGAACTGAAAAAAATAATTGCTGAACGCGGTAAATCTGCCCGTGTAATTGCCAAAATTGAAAAGCCTGAAGCGATTGCCAATATCGATGAGATTATTGCAGTAACTGATGGTATTATGGTTGCCCGTGGCGATTTGGGTGTTGAATGTCCGATGGAGGAAGTACCATTGTTACAGAAAATGATCGTTGCCAAATGTAGGGCGGCTTCTAAACCTGTAATTGTGGCTACCCAGATGTTGGAGAGTATGATTACTACGCCTCGCCCAACGCGTGCTGAAGTGAATGACGTAGCTAACTCTGTATTGGATGGCGCCGATGCGGTAATGTTAAGTGGCGAAACATCAGTTGGTGAGTTTCCGCTGATCGTAATTGAAACGATGCAAAAAATTATCCAGAACATTGAAGAAAACAATTATCCTTTCAATCCTGATAAGTTCTTAAAACCAAAATCGGAGTCTTTCTTGAGCGATGCGATTTGTGATTCAGCTTGTTTCTTAGCTAAACAAACCAATGCTGTAGGTATTGTTTCGATGACTTTGAGCGGTTATACTGCTTTCGAAATTTCGAGCCACCGTCCTGAAGCTTTAACCTTTATTTTTACAAGCAACCGTGCATTATTAAACGCAGTGAGCTTGTTATGGGGGGTAAGAGGTTTTTACTACGATAAGTGGGAAAGTACCGATAACACCATCATTGAGGTTAATGAGTTCTTAAAAGCTAAAAAACTGGTTAAACAAGGCGATATTATTATCAATACTGCAGCTATTCCAATCGAGGCTAAAGGTAAAACCAATATGTTAAAAATCACTGTTATAGACTAATAGCGATTAATCTGTTTAGAAATGCTCCCGTTTATGTCGGGAGCATTTTTTTTATCAATAAAAAATATATTTTTGCAGCCTTACTGGAGAGGTGTCAGAGTGGTCGATCGAGCACGCTTGGAAAGCGTGTGTACTGTAAGGTACCGCGGGTTCGAATCCCGCTCTCTCCGCTGAACGAAAAAGATCATTTTTTGATCTTTTTTTTTTGTTTTGCAACTGGTTTATATACAGTGTTTTATGTGTTTTTTTAGATTTTTTCTCTGATTTCTAATTGCGGAGACAAGGGATTCGAACCTAAAAACGACAAAACGTTTATTTACAGCTGTTTATCTGTCATTAGTTAAAGTAGTGTATTGAAAAATATCACTAAATTAGTCGATGTTTTGTGGCAAAATCGTGGAACTTTATTCGTTTGAAAAGACGCTTTTTCTACAAATGTTTGCCAGTTCAGAGTTTAAATATATCCTACTATTTTAATTCCCGCTCGTGTCTCATTCCCATTGACTGTGTACACTCCATCAAATTGCCAATTTGATTGGCCCCTTTCCACCAATTTTAGTGTATAGCGAAATTAGCTATAAATTGCATAAACCAATTTGATTGACCCCGTTCCACCAATTTTAGTAGATAGAGAAAACGGCTATAAATCAGGGGCTTGCTGATTATTTGTTTTTGGTAAGTTAGGGTCAATATGTTCTGGTTTATCCAATTTAGGGGTTGTTTGGCTCATAAAGTGAATGACCCATTCTTTGCGGTATATCGGTTTTTGTTACATAACTGGATAAATCAATTTGATTTCCCCCCTTTCGCTAATTTTGATTCGTAAGTAAATTAGTTGTAAATCAGGTGATTGTATCTTGTTTTTTTAGCGAGAAGGGGAGCAAAGCCTTATGGTTTTTTATTCAAGTGTACAGTTCGTAATTTATTATTAAAAGAAAAGCCTATTTAAAAATGAAGCTTTGTCATATAAAATAGGTAGTTCATGTAATTTTTTTTTGGTCAAGATACTTAATGGACAATTTCGCAACAATCAAAAATTAGCCTATCAATGACTTTATGAAAAATACGCTCCAGAATCCTGTCTTGTTAGCAGGTTTATCAATAGTTTCAATCCTTCAGATAGACCTTGGGTTTAACAAGCGTTGAAGCCCAAGTGATATATCCTTGTGGAATTTCCTTATCTAATATTCCGTTTCTATAAATTCTTCCTCATTAGTTCTCTACAATGTTTAAAAGATTTCTCCTTTTTGCCGCATTATCTATTGCTGGCTTAAATTTATCTGCCCAAAAAAGTTTTGTTTCGGTAAATCACTTTACAGGCACGGCAAATTTTGCTGTTCCGTTATATAATGTCCAGAGTGGGCAATGTGCGCTCCCCGTTGAGCTGATTTATAGTACGAATGGGGTAAAGTCGCTGGATTTGGGGGCCGGGGCAGGCCGGGATTGGTTTTTAAATGCGGGTGGGGATATTAAAAGGGATTTGCGGGGATTGCCCGATGATGCCCAGGCTGACTTGAACGGCAACACCCGCTTAGGTTGGTTATACAATAATAAAGGGGCATTGATCAATAGCTTTACTATTGCCAATGATAACAACAGCTCAACCTGTACGGATGAGGCTTCGGATCTTTCTTACATCAGTAGCAATTTTTCTGACCTGAACGATACCGAACCCGATATTTTTTATGTCAATGTACCAGGGCTTTCCTGTAAACTGGTCTTTGATGGCAATCACCAGATTAAAACCATTCCTTACAAAGACCTTAGGGTAACCTATGGAACAGATATAAACGGCGCTATAACTAGTTTTACGATAATAAACGACAAAGGACTAAGGTATACTTTTGGAGACCTGGAAAAAAGCAAAAAGGTAACCAAGGGCACACTATCCAATATTAAGTACTTTAAAAATGAATACGATCAGTATAGATACGGTATAAATTTTAACAGTTGCTGGAAGCTTACCAAAATGACCGATCCGAATGGGAACGTTATCCTATTGGATTACGACCAACTGGATAATGTTGATCTCCTTAAACGGACGGTAACCTCGGTTGATAGCGTTAATTTCAACGTCGGTGCTCCTTCCAATACCTTTGCCAGACTTTTCCAGTTTACCAAAACGACCACGTTTGTGCCCAGAAGGCTGATTGCTATTTCTTATGGACATGACTTAAATGTAAATTTGGCTATCACCTTTGATCATACCTCGTACGACTACAAGGTTCCTTTAATCAACAGTATCACAGGTTACGGGAAAAAACTACTGTTTAATTACACTTTTGGCCAGCTTATATCTTCCATTTCTTGGGAGAATTCAAAACGGGGTTACTATTTTAAATACAATAAAAAAACTCCCGATCCCACCTATCTGGTTCCTGATTCGTCCAACAGGCAAATGGATTATTGGGGCTATTACAATAAGGCAAGCGTAGCAGATTTAAACCCCAAAGTATATATCAACGCTGCAACCGCAGGATACGAGCGGTACCGGAATATAAACCCTGGCGCAGCTGCTGCTTATTATGGTTACACACTTCCTGGCGCAGAGCGGGTTCCGAATGCATCAGCTATCAATAATGCAACTTTGAAGGAAATTGGTTACCCTGAGGGAGGCAGCACAACCTTAACATTTGAACCTAACGATTATTATGACAATACAGCTGGTGCTGTACTACAAGGTAGCGGGGTGAGGATAAAACAGGTTGTGGATTATGACGGTATTAATACCGGAAACAATGTTGTAAAGGATTTCTCTTACATTAACCCAACGACCGGACAATCCAGTGGGAAAGCGATTTCACTTCCGGCATTTGCTTTTGCCACCCCTTACACGGGCGGTGGATCTGCGCAGGACCAGTGGAATTATTCAACAGTAAGGTCTGAATATAACCTTGCCGAAGAAAACAATACAGTGGTGTACGGCTATGTAAGAGAAAGCCAGTCGGGCAAAGGAAGTACTTTATACGAATTTACTTCGCCGGCAACGAACTGGGAGATCGGAACTGCAGTAGACTGGAACCCTACGGTGGTGAATATTGCAAGACCAGACTGTAACAATTATGGATTTGTAGAAAACGCGGTGAATACCTATCCTTTTCCTCCCAACATAAACTATGATTTTGAAAGGGGGTTGATCAAGAAGGCAACCAATTTTAACAGCAGCGGTAACCAGGTGAGCGAAGTGGCTTATTCTTATATAAGAACAGGAACCCCAGTAGTGGTAACCGGATTTAAATCTGAGGACAATGCGGGCGTTAAAGCATATGCCAAATATAACATTTACACTTCTGTAAGTGAGCTGACCTCGCAGGAAACCAGTAAAACCTTTGATTCTTCGAACCTGGGTACCAGCCAGCAAATGAGTACCAATATTTACTACAACAGCCCACTTCATAAATTACCGACATTGGTTGAAAAGGTTAATAGCGATGGCAGTATCAACCGAAACTACACCACCTATTCAAAAGATATCGCCTCAGTAGCTTCCTCTGATCCAAACGTGATTGCATTGGATAGCCTAAAAAACCTGAATATAAATATACCGGTGGAAACCTATACCAAACTGGAAAGGAACAGTATCAATAAAACTGTGGGGGCCGACCTTGCTAAATTTGGTATTTTCAATCCAACGGGCAGTAAAAACCTGTTTCTTCCTTCCCAGACCCTCCAGTTTACTTCGATTGATGGCGTAACGGATTTTTCACCCATGTCGGTAGCTTCGGGTAGCTTGGCCAAAGATTCCCGGTACGTTGCTAGCAGAAATAGTAATGCCTACGATTTCTCGGCATTTCTGCTGGATTACGATGACAATAACAGGAACCAGGCAACCGTGTTAACTGACCATATTAGCATGCAGCCAGTTTTAACTATGGCCAACTCCGGCACAAGTGAAATCGGCTTTAATGACTTTAACAGCGAGACGGCAAACTGTAAGTTTATAAAAGACAATAGCAGTTATACCTATACTACCAATAGCCGCACCGGAAAAAGTGCCCTGACTTTGCCTGCGAATGAAAGCCTGTCATTGAACCTGAAGAAAAATACAAATGCCGGCAGCTACATTTTCTCCATTTGGGTAAACACCACTTCTGCTGGAAATATTACCTTGCAGTTGACCAATACCGCCAGTCAGGTATCTTCATATAATTTAGGCATAACCAATAGCAGTGGAAAGTGGAAATATTATGAACTTAAGGTACCGGTTACCAATATGTCGGCCACCTTTCAGGCTAAGTTCCAGTCAAACATTGCAGCGGTTATAGACGATGTACTGTTCTATCCTGAACAGGCGGAGGTGAGCACCTTTGCATACGACCCCGTTACCTTCCAGAAAACCGCGCGAACCAGTACCAATGGCGTTTCTGAATATTATACCTACGATGGCTTGGGGCGTATAAAATATGTCTTAGACCAGGATCAGCAGATCGTTTTAAAAGACACCTATATCGCAGCGACCTATAATGCTGATTCAGTAAAAATCAGCTCTGTTTTTAAAGCGAACTTCACCTCTGCCAACCAATCCAATATTAATGGTTCGTCTTTCGTTAATTTCACGGCGCAGAACAGGTCTGAAATCAATACTGAGGGTATTAAATATACCTGGGATTTTGGCGATGGAACAACTACCGTAACTACCACTAACGCCATCCAGTATCATGCTTTTACCAGGGCAGGAACATACAATGTAAAACTGACTGCATCCTCTCCTTATTACAGTACAAAGGATACCACTATAGCTGTTACGGTGAAAGCTACGCTGCCCATAATTTATACCCAAAATACAACCACAGGCCACGTTACGAGCCTGCAGCTTTATCAGGGCGGGATTATGGTATACAACTTCTCGGAAAGTGATTTAATGGCCGGACAGACGATCTGGCAAGGCGATTACAGCGTGAAAGTGTATTATTCTAAAAGCGGTCCTGCAACTAAAAGTATCAAATTTAAGCCTTCTGACTTCGCCGAGGCCTTTTGCTTCTCCACTACAGTCGCCAGTCCGCTGAGTTTTAATGCCGATCTGAAAGGAAGTGCCAGCCTTAACCTGATTGTCGATACCGCCGTTTGTCTATTGTAATATGAACCATCCAAGCTTTAAAAACATGATCCGTAGAACTGCATTGATGGTATTTTTATCACTAGCCATCACCAATACCTTGTTTGCCCAGATTGGCGAATATCTCCATCGGGAAACCATTAAAGTTGCCGGTATTACCAGCGACGATCAATTGTATAATTTAACAATAGACCAGAAACAGGACACCCGCTTCTATTTTGATGGCTTGGGCAGACCCATACAGACCGTTTCAATCAAAGCCAGCCCTAGCCAGCATGATATGGTCCAGATAAGCAGCTACGATAATAGCGGTAGACAAGCCTACCAATATTTGCCTTATACTGCAGGTGATGGTACTGGCAGTTTTAAATCGGGCAGTTTAAGCGCGCAAGCCTCTTTTTACAGTAATGGATTAACTGATAAAGTTGCTGATGACAGTGCCCCATTCAGTAAAAGCCTCTTCGAAAACAGCCCGCTACAACGCCTGTTACAGGCAGGTGGTGTGGGTAGCGGATTTCAGCCGGGTGAGCATTATAAATCTGTTAGCTATCGCCAGAACCAGAGTGGAGATGCAGTTATCAGCTGGGGACCAGATGGTACCAATCAGGGGCAGTATGCAGTGAATACCCTATCCTGTACGGTTTTTACTGACGAGCATGGCAATCAAACCCTAACCTTTACCGATCAGAATGGAAAACTGAGACTGAAGCGATCACTAATCGACGAGGTAATAAATGGCGTTACTGAAACCAGCCTCGATAATTACTACATCTACAACGATGCTGGAAGCCTCGCATACATCTTGCCACCCAAAGCTGTTTCTTTTATGCGTAATGCGGGTAACTGGAACCTTAGCCAGACGGAAGTGCAGAAACTGATGTTCAGCTACAGGTATGATGAGCGGAACCGGTTGATTGAAAAAAATATACCCGGTGTTGCAGTATTGTATATGGTTTATGATCCGCTTAACAGACCAGTACTGGTTCAGGATGGTAATATGCGGAATGTTAACCAGTGGACTTATATCAAATACGATATCAAAGGACGGGCCATAAGCCAGGGGATTTACACCGACGATACCTATACCACCAGGACAGCTATGCAGGGTTTTGTAAACAGCCAAAATTATGGTACTGTATATTTTGAGGGTCGCTCTTCTAATTCGGCAACAAACTATTATACCAACCAGGTCTTTCCTGTTAGCAATATCAGTCCTTTGGCGTTTAGTTATTACGATGATTATGACCTTAACCAGGATGGAAGTGCTGATTATAGCTACCAGACGCAAGGGTTGGCTAATGAACAACCAGCAAGTGCATATACAAGAGGCATGCTGACGGCAACGGCTAAACGAAGTGTGGGTCAGGGGCTGTCCAATATCTGGCTAACCAGCTACATGTTCTATGACAAAAATGGTCGCACCATACAAATCAGGAACAATAACCAGCTAAACAGTTCGGTGAACGACGTTAAGACGTTAGTAACTGATTTTACGGGCAAGGCGCTACAAATCAGGATCGTAAAAAATACGGGTAGCACCACAACCGTTCTAAGCAGTTATACTTACGACCATTCACAACGGATTAAAAGCATTGACGAAAGTTATAATGGTGCAGCTGCAGTGCATGTGGCCAACTATGAATACAATGAGCTTGGGCAACTGGTTAAAAAAAACCTGAATGCACTCTCTGGAGGAGGTTACCTGCAATCGGTAGACTTTAGGTACAACATCAAGGGGTCAGCGATCAGTATCAATAACAGCACGCTTACTGTTGATGATAAAAACGGGGATACAAATGACGTTTTTGGGATGGAGGTTTTATATAACAACACCGATAATGCCCTGGGAAATACTGCAGGTTATGGTGGCCTCGTGTCGGCCATCAAATGGAAAACCGCAGTACCCAATACTACAACAGATGAACGGGCCTATAGGTATAGTTACGACAGTCAGAACCGCTTAAAAAATGCCCTTTACAGCAACCGGTCTGGTAGCGGCAGTTGGGTAAACAGCGGGGCTTTTGATGAAAAGAACCTACTGTACGACCAGAACAGCAATATCCTTGCGCTACAAAGGAATGCGCTCGTGAGTGGTAGTGTTGCGGCTATAGATGACCTGAATTACAGCTACGATGGAAACCGTCTGACCAATGTTACCGATGCAACCGGTACTAACTATGCGGGTTTGGGCGTTAAGAACCTAACGGGTTCCACTACCGGTTATAGCTACGATGATAATGGCAATATGAAAAGCGATGATAAAAAAGGGTTGTTACTCGATTATAATGCGTTTAGTAAAACCGATAAAATTACCATAACCACAGCGACTGGCCGCTATCTGACTTATAGTTACGATGGTGAAGGAAACCTGCTGCGTAAACAGGCTTTTGACAATAACACCCTGGTTAAGACTACCGACTATATTGATGGCTTTGTTTATGAAAACAGTAGCCTGTCCTATTTTGCTATGGCCGAAGGGCGGGTACGTAATACCGGTACCGGTTTAAAAGCCGAGTACGTGATTACGGATTTACAAGGCAATGCACGGGTAAGTTTTGAAGAAAATAGTGGACAGTTGGTAGCAAGACAGGAAAACAGCTATTACCCCTTTGGACTGGTAATGAGCGGTAGTTATACCCCTACTGATGCAAACAAGAACCTGTACAATGGTGGCAGCGAATGGCAGAATGATTTCGCTGATATGCCCGATCTCTACCAGACCTTTTTCCGTATGTATGATGCAGCTTTGGGTCGCTTTATAAATGCTGACCCGCGCGCAGATGAAAGCCATGAGGTAAGCCCTTACCAATATGCCTTAAACAACCCACTATGGTATAACGACCCACTAGGCGATAAGCAACAGATGAACGTACAAGAAGCCATTCAATATTTATGGGATAAGAAATCCAAATATGGCGGAACCTGGAGTGCCTCTTCTGGCACTGCAACTCGATTTACTTCGGATGATGACGCTTTTAATGTCGCAGCAGGGATATTAGGGGTCGATGCTTTTGGAAAAAATGGCTTATTAAGTTATAATGAGGCTGCTGCTAAATTTAACAATGATAATAGTCGCACAGGTGGCAGAGTTTTTGATGATTGGAAACAATTGAGGGATGTGGACATTAGAGAGGCTAGCAGCAATCAAAATTGGTTGATTGAGAGACAAAAGGAAGCCTTTAGTGCTGCAAAAAAATCAAGTTGGCACCCTGGTTTTGCAAAAGGACCTGATGGGGAAGTTCAATCACTAAATTTGTCTTATGTACTTGGTGGGGGTTGGACGGTTGAAATAGGTGTCGTAACTGATAAACACGGGGGAAGGAGATGGTTCTTTAGCCATGGCCCAGCCCTTGGCTTAAATATAAGCGCAAGTGTCAATGTTAAAGAAATACGAGCTGAAGAAGGAAAAACATTTAGTGTTAACGACTATGAAGGTCCTGGTTCTGGATATACACTCGGATATGGTTTTTTAGGCGCTGAATATTCTGGCAACAGAAGAAATAAAACTTATAGAAATACAGACCTTTATTTAGGCGGTAGTGATTATAGCCAATTTGGATATTCAGTGGCAGAGGGTTTCAAAATAGGTGCAGCATGGAGCAGAACAAATACAACATTTATAGGAAAATAGAATATGAAATACATTAAAATACTAATCGGGGTTGCTATGGTCATTTTAGTAATTTTATACTTAAATGGTCAAAAATTTTATCGTACACTGACTTGTGCTATGTTTGATGATTTTAAAAGAGAGTCCTATTCAGGTGAAGTCGTAAAAAAATTTATTGATCAGAAAAATCACAGAACGGAAACGGTAATACTGGATAATGGAAAAAATATCTATTTTGTAAGTGATACATCTCATTTTTACGAAAAAATTAATGTAGGTGATATTGTCAGGAAAATTAAAAATGATAGTAGTTTAATTGTTAATAGTCATGGCAAATTATCGACGTTTAATATCTATTTTGGATGCAAAGACTAGGACGGCATAAACCAATTTGATTGACCCTGCTCAGCCAATTTTAACACATGCTGCAATTGATTGTACCCTGACACATTATTGAATGTTTGTTTTTAGTGAGATGGAGTCAATGCTTTCTGGTTTTTCCAGTCGTTCCCAATTCCTAAAAACAACACCGTCAAATTTAAGATTATGCATTATCTCATCTAGCATTTAGATGATTAGTCTTAAAAGGAATTTTATTGTTACACCTTATGTAAACTGTTGAAAGTAATTGCATTTTGAATTTTTAAAATTAAAAATTCAAAAGTATGCTAGAAACGAGTTTAGGGCTGTTTTTTTATCTGAAGCGCTCAAAAAAAAGATGTAGAAGGATCCAAATACATCTATCTCAGAATTACAGTCAATGGACTTTCGAAAGATTTATCGGTAAAGAGAAAGTGTGTGCCCAAAGATTGGGACCAAAAGGCAGGTTTTGTATTGGGGAATAAACCAGAAGCTAAGTAACCGTTTTTGCGAAGCCACATAACCTTTATTGGTTCGCCACCTAAAGAAATGTTCAATGTCATGTATTTCCTTGCAAAGCTTTTCGCGGTCGGCACTGGTTAAGCATAATACCTCAGCATCGGTAATGCAATCCAAGCCGATGGTTGCTATATTTCCACTATAAAGGGCATCAAAATCAGAGGCCCACCATGTAGGCATCGCAAACTGAAGAATAAACATCTTCAGGTCGTCATTAATATAAAAAGCCTTTAAGCAGCCCGCAGTTACAAAGTACTCGCAATTTACCCGATCGCCGGCAGTAATAATGGCCTGACCTTTTTTAAATGATTGCGGCTTGAAATGAGAAAAAAAATAGTCGAACTGCTCATCTGTTAAAGAAATAGTTTTGGCAACGTAATTTTGAAGTATTTCTTTGGATGACATGCGGTTGTAATTTGGAATATGCGGACAATAAAATTAGAAAAATAAAGCTGCTTTAACAAAGTCATCTTTGTTAAAGCGATAATGTTAAATGGCAATGCCAAAACTTTTGAAGGAGCCCGTTCGATCAATCAAGCTAATGATCTGGCTAAATTTGTATCAGCTTTAATACCATTTATATGCCAAAACAGTCTTATTTTTATCGCCGAGATTAACCAACAACATATTATGAATAAAAATTGGCTTACCGTAACGGCTTGTACTTTAGCCTTTGCGGCAAATGCTCAGCAGAAAGCTTTAACCGTTAAAGATTACGAAAGAGCAGAAAGCTTTATGAGCTATAACACCTCAAAGTACATCGATCACGCAAGTGTACAACCGAACTGGCTTGAAGGCGATAAATTTTGGTACACCACCAAAAGCGAAAATACCGAACAGACTTTTTTGGTGGATCCGCTAAAGAAAACAAAAACTTTAACTACTGAGTATAAAAATGGCTCACCATCTTCGCCATCACGTCGTTTTGGCGGCCGCAACGAAGTGGTATCGCCAGATGGTAAAAAATCAATTCTGATAAAAGACTATAATCTTTTTGTGAAAGATGTAGCCTCTGGCCAGTTAACCCAGTTAACTACCGATGGTATTAAAGATTATGGATATGCTACCGATAATGCGGGCTGGAAACACAGCGATGCTCCGATTTTACGCTGGTCTCCTGATTCGAAAAAAATAGCAACCTTTCAACAAGATCAGAGAAATTCGAAAGATATGTATCTGGTAACTACCAATGTTGGTGCGCCGGTTTTAAAAGCCTGGAAATACCCTTTGCCTGGCGATAAAGAGATTGCAACCATCAGACGTGTGGTGATTGATGTAGAAAACCCGAAAGTAGTTTCTTTGAGTATCCCTGCCGATCCGCACCGTGCAACTTTAAGCGACGACATTTCGAGTAGTGGTACTTTTGATGATATCGACTGGAAAGCCGATGGTTCGGAAGTAGCTTTTGTATCTACCTCACGTGATCACAAACAGGAAAAATTCCGCATTGCCAATGCAACAACCGGTGCCGTTCGCGAAGTTTTCGAAGAAACTGTAAAAACACAGTACGAATCAGGTCAGGGAGCCATTAACTGGCGTTATCTTCCGGCATCTAAAGAAATTATCTGGTATTCGGAACGCGATAACTGGGGTCATTTGTATTTGTATGATGCAACAACCGGAAAAGTGAAAAACCAGATCACCAAAGGAAACTGGATGGTTAGCCGTTTAGTTAAGGTTGATGAGAAAACCCGCACCTTATATTTCTTTGCAAATGGCCGTGAGTCTGGCAACCCTTACTTCAGCCATTTATATAAAATTGGCTTTGATGGTAAAAACCTGGTATCGTTAACACCAGAAGAAGGTAACCACCAGGTTACTTTTTCACCGTCATTCGAGTACTTTATAGATAGCTATTCGCAACCAAATGTTCCGTCGGTTACCGTATTGAGGAATATGAAAGGCAATCTGATTCAGAATTTAGAAAAAACAGATGTTTCGCGTTTATCTGCTACTGGCTGGAAAGCGCCAACACCGGTTTCAGTTAAGGCTAAAGATGGTAAAACAGATATTTACGGATTAGTTTTTACGCCAACGCAAATGGATGCGACCAAAAAATATCCGGTTATCGATTATATTTATCCAGGTCCGCAGGGTGGAAGCGTGGGCAGTTGGGCATTCTCAGCCTCACGTGGCGACAACCAGGCTTTGGCCGAACTGGGCTTTATTGTAGTGGTAATTGAAGGTACCAGCAATCCCGATCGTTCTAAAAGTTTTCACGATATGAGCTATGGCAACATGGCCGAAAATACTTTACCAGATCAGATTGCTGCAATCCGTCAGCTTTCTGCGAAATACCCTATGGATACTACTAAAGTTGGTATCTGGGGGCACTCGGGTGGTGGTTTTGCCACTGCTGCGGCTATGTTCCGTTATCCCGATTTCTTTAAAGTGGGTATTGCCGAATCAGGAAACCACGATAACAGAAACTATGAGGACGATTGGGGCGAACGTTACAATGGTTTGGTAGAAAACGCTGATTATGAAGTACAGGCCAACCAAAACTATGCAAAAAACTTAAAAGGTAAGTTAATGCTGGTACATGGTATGATGGATGATAACGTTCCACCTTACAATACACTATTGGTAGTAGAAGCTTTGGAAAAAGCCAATAAATCTTTCGATCTGGTTATTTTTCCAAACAGTGCACATGGTTTCGGGGCTTACTCGCCTTATATGATGCGCCGCCGCTGGGATTACTTCGTCCAAAATCTTTTAGGTGCAGAAACACCAAAAGATTACCAAATGCAAGGTTCAGGAAGCAGATAATATTAAAGAGCAGCTATTTAGCTGCTCTTTTTTGTTGTGTGCCAGG